>JAQVFD010000204.1 GCA_028697435.1 Clostridiaceae bacterium | reverse complement strand
TTCGAAAACCAATAATAACATATTGACACGACAAATTTTCTTTTGTATAATGATAAAGTCGGTTGGATAACCGAACAAACAAAACGTGCGCCATTAGCTCAGTTGGTAGAGCAATTGACTCTTAATCAATGGGTCCCGGGTTCGAGTCCCTGATGGCGCACCATTTTTTCTTTATGATTAAAAATGAGGTGTAGCTGTGGGGGTTATACCGGAAAAGATTTTTAGAGAACTGGTAAAGAACGTTTACGATGGCATAAACTTGTCAAAGATTGCAATAGTGATACTTTGGACACTTTTAGGTCTTTTTTTTATTAACAAAAGGACAAGCCATATGTATGCCGTTCTTTTTGGTTTATTGTTTTATATTTCACTTCTAATCCTATGTCTTGTACTTTTCAAAGATATAAAGAGATACTTGAGTTTCCCGAAAGACAGCAGGATATTGCCTCGCTTTATCGGATACAAACAGGATATTATCTTTGTTTATCCGATTCTTTTGATGTCTGTTATCGGAGCAATTAACAACCTGCTTATCGCATCAGGGCTTTTCCCCAAAGTTATTCAGAATATGAATGTAACTCCAATTGAACCCATTGAGTTTGTCGCAAGGATATCACTTTTGCCCTTCGTAGCCGTTTCAGAAGAACTGCTCAATCTGATTATAGTATCTTTATACTATAATAGAATGAAATTTCTTGGTAGTATTAGACTTCCGGTAAGTATATTCATTGCATCTTTGACTTTCGGGATTATGCATTCTGTCGGTTGGGGGTTAAATACCGGAATTCTCATTGGATTATCATATATGCCGGTATTCTTCATTACATTATATACAGGGAATGTCTGGATAAGCCTGTTGGCGCATTTCTATAATGATTTTATATCCGTGTCAAAATCCTATTATGGCAGTTTTCATTTTATAATAATAGCGTCGCTTTGTCTCATGCCTTTTATCTGGGCAATAAGGACCATGGTCAGGAAGACAGACTGACAGCAGGCAATTCTTTTACGAAGTTGTAAAAATCCTCGTAATTTCCTTCATAAGTGCTGATAAAATCTTCTTCTGTTCTGTGAATCATATGGTTTTTTATCAGAAATGTCTTGATTCCAAGCTTAAGAGCAATAAGATCCTCCTGAACGTCATTTCCCACCATCAAGCACTGTTCCGGCTTTTTACCTATAATCTCCAGCACCTCTTTATAGAACTCAGGCTGTGGTTTGCAAAAATGATTGTCTTCATACGATGTGATATATTCGAAAGCTTTTAGGTCAAGCCCTGCCCATTCAATTCTGTGGTGTATAGCTTTACGGGGAAACAGTGGATTGGTTGCTACTACAAGTTTATAGTTCTTATTATTAAGTATTGCAATGCTTTCAATCATTAATGATTGCTTTTCCGCAGCCTTTTTTGTTTTGAGGAACATAGTATCATAAAAAGAATCGAATCGTTTTTTGTACATGTTTATATCACCGTCAATAAGCTTTGAAAACCTATCCATGAAAACCTCTTCATTTGTTTTGTATTCAGTATTGCCAACCATCTCTGAAGTAGCGGTCCAAATATACTTGGTAAGCAGCTTGGGATCTATAATATCCTTGAACATATGCCCCATTTCATTAAAGTAAATATCGGTGAACTTCTCCATATCCAGAGGCAATAGTGTCCCATCCAAATCAAATAAAATTGTATCTGTCATTTGTGTTCTCCTATAGCAATCTGCAATAATATCCTTAAAGAATAATATATAGAATAATGAGAGAAATGTAAATGAAAACAATATGCGACATTTATAGTTTCCTATAAATGTCGCATTCTTTAAAATGAGGGGGAGGAATAAAGAGTAATAGCACTTATTACTTTCTATATTCCTATTATATTCAATTAATATACATAAAGAAATAGGTAAAAGCCAGTTGTTACAAAATGTTTACATCTATGGAGTAAGTTATGTATACTAATATTTGTCTCCGCCTAATTCTCCTAATAGACTTCCGATTCCTCCTAGCATTTTGCCGCTGCTTCTGTCTTCCGGTGATGATTTGGTAGCATTTCTGAAAAGTGTTCTGGCAAGGGATGTGATGTTCATACTCTGAATCAACACTCTTCCGTTTCCCGAGAGAGTAGCAAGAAATAGACCTTCACCGCCGAATAAGAGATTTTTAGCTACCTGTCCAACACTTCCGCCAATCCATTCGATATCATAGTTAATACTCCTTTCAAATGCAACCAGGGCACCGGTGTCTATCTGTATTTTCCCGCCGTAGTCTGCCGGATTGACTTCTATGAAATTACCGCAGGCACCAATGAAAAGAGTTCCCTTGTCGCTGAATTTCTGTAATATAAAACCTTCACCACCGAACATTCCGGCACCTATTTTTTTTGTAAGAGCGATATCGAAATCCACAGTGTTTTCTGCTGCAAGAAAGCCATCCTTTTGAACGAATAACTCGCCATAATCCTCTATATTCAATGCTTTGATTTCTCCCGGAATTGTCTGGGAGAAGGTTACCAATCCACTCTCTCCATGGGTAAGATTGAATACCTGAAAAGCGGCAGATTCTCCGGCAAGCTTCCTCTTGCCTACAGTCACAGCCGTATCCATGAATTTGCCCATGAAACCTCCTCCGCTTTTTTCTTCAAAGTGTCCTTTTTTGTCGCTTACATTGAAGGAAGTTTCGAACTTGACATTGTCCGTTTTCCACAGGAACTTTCCTGCCTCACTGTACATTGTCTGGTTTGCGCCCAGTTCGACAACTATTTGCTGCATAGCGTTGCCGACTATTTTGTAGTTTAACATACATGGCCCACCTTTCATAATAATAATAAAGTACCTGATGCTTAAAATTGCGTAATGAAATATTAGCAATATATTTCTATTGTATTATAAAATTACCAAAATTTGAATATACAATTATAAAATTTAGGTTAAGATAATAAGAATAATGCGTCGCAGACGCATTATTCTTCAGATGCCAGATACCAGATGCCAGACGCCAGAATTAGGGTAAGGCTTCGAAGCCCTTCTAAACTCTAGTGTCTGGTGTCTAGTGTCTAGTGTCTGCGCACGCTAGTGCGCATTATTCTTCTGATATGATATAATAATACAGAATGGAGGTTATGGATATGCAGGAAACGATAACACTTACATTTCCCGACAGCATTAAGGGGGAGTATCCTAAAGGCATTAAGCTTCAGGAAATTGCAAAAGATTTTCAGCAGCATTTTAATTCAGATATAGTTGGAGCCATAGTAAATAATGAACTTAAGGAGTTGTGGGTAGAAATCAATCAGGATTGCAGCCTGCAGTTCATTGATAGGACTACTGTCTATGGGAGCAGGTTTTATTCCAGAAGTTTGGCTTTTCTTTTTATTATTGCAGCAAAGGAAGTCTTTGAAGGCTGCAGGGTTACAGTGGAACATTCTTTAAGCAGAGGGTTTTATTGCGAGGTTCATAAGGAGAACCCTCTGACTGAGGAAGATATTACAAAAATAGAAGAGAAAATGCGGGAACTGCAGAAACTGGATATACCCTTTGAAAAGAGGAAGATTTCCAACGCCGAAGCCATTGAGCTTTTTACAAAAACTCAGCAATTTGACAAGGTTAATCTTATAAAATATCGAAAGAAGAAATATATAAATATTTACAGATGTCACGGATATTATGATTATTTTTATGGTTACATGGTTCCCTCCACCGGATATCTCAAAATTTTTGAATTGAAATCCAATAAACCCGGAATTGTGCTTAGGTATCCTGAGAGGTCCGAGCCCAATGTGCTTCCGGAGTTCAAGGAGCAGAAAAAACTCTTTTGCATATTCAGAGAGTTTGAAAAGTGGGGAAAGATTCTGGATTTAGAGAATATCAGTCATCTTAATGATGCAATTAAGGGCGGCAGAATTAACGAAGTGATACAAGTCGCAGAAGGACTTCATGAGAAGAAGATTGCACAGATTGCAGATATGATTGCTGATTCAAGGAATAAAAGACTTGTGCTGATAGCAGGTCCGTCCTCCTCAGGTAAAACAACTTTTGCTCAACGGCTGTCAGTTCAACTGAGGGTTAATGGACTAAAGCCCGTAGCAATATCGATAGATGACTTTTTTAAGAACAGAGTAGATACACCTATAGGCGAAGATGGAGAATTTGATTTTGAAACTATAGATGCAATTGATCTAGTTACTTTTAATGATGTCATTAAGAGGCTCATTTGAGGAGAAGAAGTGGAAATGCCTGTATTTAACTTTCATACGGGAAACAGGGAATGGAAAGGTAAAAAACTGAAAATAAGCAATGAAC
>JAQVFD010000203.1 GCA_028697435.1 Clostridiaceae bacterium | reverse complement strand
GATGCAGAAAAAGAGGGTTCGCAGCACTCGGTAAATCAGTATGCAGGAGTATATGTAAATGGCGGTAACGGTAAGATTACACCGAAAATAATCATAAGCAACTATAATTTTGAACCCAAGTTAGTCAGGGCAGGAGAGGAATTCAGCATGGATCTGACTTTTATGAATACAAGTCAAACAAAAGAGGTGAAGAATGTAAAAATATATCTGACAGGAATTGATTCGGATAAAGAGGGCAATGTAGTATTTACTCCTGTTGGAAGCAGCAATACATTTTTTATTGATGCCATAAAACCTAAAGGAACAGCTGCAAGAGGCATTACAATGTACACTATTCCCGACGCGCAACCCAAATATTACAATATAACGGCAAACATAGAGTACCAGGATGATGACGGAACTGAATATAAAGCTGAGGAACTGATAGGAATCCCGGTAATACAACAATCCAAGCTGGATGCATCCGAAATAGGTCTTCCGCCGGAAGTTTTCATAGGACAGCCTACTCCGGTAAGCCTGCAATATTATAATAAAGGAAAAACAAAGCTTTCTAATCTGATGATAAAGGTTGAGGGGGATTTTCAGATAGAAAATGGGGAAGCTTTTATAGGCAACTTTGAATCAGGCTCCAGCGATTATTATGAAGCAATGATAACTGCCATGAATCCGGGTACTTCAGCCGGAAAGGTAATATTCAGCTTCGAGGATCCTTCGGGAGAGGAGTTCACCTATGAGAGGGAGTTTTCTATTAATGCTATTGAAATGCCTCCAATGGAGATGCCCGGAGGAGAGATGCCCATGCCTCCTATGAGCACAAAGGATAAAATAATGAAATATACCGTTAAAAATTGGTTTTTCTGGGTTTGCATTGCAGTAGTTGCTGCAGCGGTTTTTACCGCCAGAAGGCTGATCGGGAAAAAGAGAAGGAAGGATATGGATCTGGATGAATAGGATTGATATAGTAAGGATAGTCCTTAAAAACCTTCTCAGAAGAAAGACAAGAACAATGCTTACCGTAATGGGAGTAGTAATAGGCACTGCTTCAATTGTAATTATGATATCAATAGGGATAGGCATGAATGAAGGCTTTAAGCAGGAAATATCCAGAATGGGAAGCCTGAATACTATTAATGTAAGGTCCTCCGATATGGGTATGTATTATTACGCAGAAAGAGAAGGAGGAGGTAGGGCAAACAATACAGAAATGCGGGATCTGGATGATACTGCGATATCTGATTTTAACCGGATCCCGGGAGTTGAGTCCGTAATTCCCTTCATAGATACCCATGGAAAAATAAAGGTTGGAAAGTATATAGGCTATGTACAGATTCAAGGAATCAATCCCGAGCATATGGATAAACTGGGTTTGAAAGTATCTGAGGGGAGACTGCTTGAAGTCGGGGATAAGGCAAATGTAGTATTTGGATTTGGAGTCAAGGATAACCTTTACAATCCTAAAGCCAGCAATATGTATAGATGGGGCGGAAGCAGACCGAATATTGATCTTCTGAATGAAAGAATCACTTTTTCCCTGGATATGTCATATGGTGAAGACTATATGAGGGATGATACCGGTGCTCAAAAAAAGCCCAAGTCATACAAAATAAATGGCGTAGGAATGCTTGAAGAAGGTAACTATGAGCATTACAGCAGTGCATTTATGGATATTTTCGAACTTAAGAAAATAGTAAAAGACTTTAATAAAGGGAAAAACAAAAATGACAACATGGGAGATTATCGGGATATAAAGAACTATTCAAGGATTATTGTTAAGGTAAAGGATATAAACAATGTGCAAAACATCCAAGAACAGATAAAGAATATGGGCTTTTTTGCAGACAGTCTTACTGACATACTTGAATCAATGCAAAAAACCACCTCCAGTATTAGAATTGTTTTAGGTGCAATCGGTGCTGTTTCACTTTTAGTTGCATCTATCGGAATCACTAATACAATGGTTATGTCTATTTATGAACGTACCAGGGAAATAGGCATAATGAAGGTAATCGGTTCTTCATTAGGAGATATTAAGAAAATGTTCCTTTTTGAAGCAGCAATGATTGGACTTTTAGGAGGTATAATTGGGTTGTTGTTAAGCTATGGAGTATCCTATGCGCTGAATAATGCAGGCTTTGCTTTAATGGGCTTCTTTGGGCCGGGAGGCGGAAGCAAACCTTCCATAATCCCTTTATGGCTTGCGGGCAGTGCAATGCTTTTCACAACAATTATCGGTCTTGTATCAGGTTTTTATCCGGCACGCCGTGCAATGAACCTCAGCGCTCTTGAAGCAATAAGAAAGGAATGACTAAAAATACGACATCGTCGTATTTTTTATTTTTTTAAGGTAAAAATACTATAATATCAGTTTTTTAAAGAAAAGATCGGGAGTGTGATTTGCTTGATATATATGAATGGGGATTCAGAAGGAACAAACAATGAGGTTAAGGATAACACCAATAATAATATTAAGGAACTTGGTGAAGTCAGAGTTCCGCAATTCAGAAGCAACATACACTGTATTACAATTATAGGTCAGATTGAAGGGCATATGGTACTTCCGCCGCAAAACAAGTCAACCAAATATGAGCATATAATACCGCAGATTGTTGCAGTAGAAGAGAACCCCGAGATTGAGGGCTTGCTTATAATCCTGAATACGGTGGGAGGCGATGTAGAGGCTGGTCTTGCATTGTCAGAGCTTATAGTCAGTATGAAAAAGCCATCGGTTTCTCTGGTGCTTGGTGGAGGTCACAGCATAGGAGTGCCATTGGCTGTATCTGCGAAATACTCCTACATTGCACCGACGGCGACAATGACAATACATCCTATAAGGATGAACGGCTTAATTATCGGAGTACCACAGACCTTTGATTACTTTAATAAAATGCAGGAGCGTATTATTAGATTTATAGTGGAGAACAGTAAAATAGATTTGGATACAATAAAGAGGCTTATGTTTACAACCAGCGAACTTGCCAATGATGTAGGAACAGTGCTTGTAGGTGCAGAGGCTGTTAAATACGGGCTTATAAAAGAAATCGGAGGTCTGCATCAGGCACTTTCAAAGCTGCAAAGCCTAATAACAAGTTCAAAGGCAGCAGAAAAACAAAATATTAATTAAGCACAGTGGAGTATATCAAAATAGATATACTCCTTTCTTCTTTTGTTGCAACCGCTGTTAAATAAAGCTATAATAACATTAGTTGAATTTACTATATATGTTGTGAAAAAGATTTATCATTACAAAATCAGTTGAATATTCTTATTTTGTGATAGAGCAATGTACTTTTCACGACATATGAATCAGAGAAAATGTTTTACACTATTTGAATTCAATGTAAAATGTTTAGTGTAAAACATCTAGTTTATGAGGTGATAGCTTGGCAAGAAAAAGAAAAGAAAATGATTTAAACTACGAAATAGCTGGAGTGGCTCTGATATTAGCCAGTATATACATATATATAAGTCTTTTTAGCAGCAATTCAGGAATTGTAGGTGAAAAAGTCAGATTATTGATGCTCGGGACTTTCGGTCTTGGTGCTTATATTGTTCCGGTACTCATAATCATATTGGGTTTGGCTTTGGTATATAGAAAGAACGAAATACATATTAACATCAAGTTTTATTCTTTCTGTATTTTTTTGCTTTCAACTTTGATAGTGCTTTTCCTAGCTAATTATACAGAGGTTGAAAAGGCAGATTCCAGTTGGCTTGATGCAGTCAGATACTATTATTCCTTAGGCATCCTGAATACCGGGGGAGGAGCTGTAGGAGGCTTTTTTGGCTATGCCTTTATTAAGCTTTTTGGAATGATCGGTACTATTGCAATAGTTTCATCCCTCTACATAATATCAATACTGATGTTTACAGAGATATCACCTTTGAGGGTAATACAATATATAAAACAATCCATACTGAATATGTATTCACGTATCAGAAACAAGAATAAGGAAGCTGCAATTACAAGGGATCTTCAGGAAAAAACAATAGAATCCGCTGAAGATGACGATGAAGACAGAATAATAAATAATGACAAGAAGGTCAAGATTCTTAATTTTACAAAACGCTTTGATAAGGATTTTAAGACCGGAGAAGAAAACGAAGTTGCAGATAAGACCGGAAATAAAGACAGATCTCACAAAGAGAATCAGTCGGATAAAGCTGAAGCAGTCCCTAAAATAGTGCCTGTAAACAATATCCATTATGTGAATTATAAGCTTCCAAATACGAATCTCCTTACATTGCCTGCTGAGAATAAGTCAAGCAATGGAAAGAAAGAAGTAATGAACAATGTAAAGATA
>JAQVFD010000202.1 GCA_028697435.1 Clostridiaceae bacterium | reverse complement strand
ATCGTCCACCACCTGCAAAGTCAGAAGCCATGCGTATTTGCTGGCTTCTATTTCTTTTTCGGGAGCGTTCGCAGTGATACCTACATTGGGGATACGGCAGAACTTTATCCGGATAGTTTTTTTGCCGCACAAATTGTCTACAGATTTCAGACTGTGGTATAATAGTGACGTGGTATATAACCATAATTACTTTTGTGAGGTAATATTATGGAAAAGAATATTTTGGGGAATACCGGTATTGAAGTTACTGAATTATGCTTTGGGGCACTGCCAATGGGACCTCTTCAAAAGAATCTTCCTGTGGAAGATTCTGCTGAGGTAGTAGCATATGCCCTCGAAAGCGGTATTACATTTATAGATACTGCGCAGATGTCTAGAACATATGCTCCAATAAAGCTAGCTATTGAAAGAACGGGGATCAGACCGGTGATAGCTTCAAAATCAGCAGCTGTGTCCTATGAAGATATGGAAAAAGCCATAGTAGAAGCATTGGATTCTATGGGTATAGATTACATTGACATTTTTCATCTCCATGCAGCAAAGGTCAATCCTGATGTTTTTGACATAAGGAAAGGTGCTTTGCGGTGCCTGCTGGACTACAAAAGTAAAGGAATAATAAAGGCTGTAGGAATATCCACACATAATGTAAAGGTAGTAGAAGCCGCAGCAGCGAGACAGGATATCGATATTGTGTTTCCGCTGCTTAATAAAGCCGGACGCGGTATTATTGAAGGAAAAGAAGAAGATATGCGTCATGCCATATCCTTATGTGAGCAAAAGGGGAAGGGTATATACCTGATGAAAGTACTGGGCGGCGGTACTCTAATAGACGATTACAAAGACTGTATGGAGTATGCCAGAGGATTGGATTACTGCCATTCCATATCTGTTGGAATGGTCAGTAAGGAAGAGGTATTGTACAATGTAAAGTACTTTAATGGGGAAAAAGATTTAGAGGACATTATTAAAATCAAAAATAAAAAAACCGTTAAAGTTTCGCCGGGGGTTTGCATAAGCTGTGGCAAGTGTATTGAAGTATGCCACAGCGATGCTCCGAGCTTCAATCATACCGGTAAAGCATTTATTGACCAGTCGAAATGTATAAAATGCGGATATTGCATTCCGTCATGTACGGCCTTTGCCATACGTATGGTGTAATAAGAATAGGAGGGAATATATAATGGATAAAAATGTGGAATTTGTAGTTGGTGAGAGAATAAAAAGAACTATTGAGAATTTGGAAAAGAATAATATTTCGGCTTACAGAGTAGAAAACGAAGAAGAAGCATTGAAGAAAGTAGGAGAGCTTATACCGGAAGGAAGCACAATAGGTATTGGAGGTTCTATGACACTTTTCGAGGTAGGTGCTATTGACTACATAAGAAAAGGCAATTATCAGGTTTTGGATAGGTATAAGGAAGGCTTGACCCCTGCAGAAATAAAGGAAATGTTTAGAAAGGGTTTTTTTGCAGATGTTTTTTTGACAGGCAGCAATGCTGTTACCGAAAACGGAGAACTCTATAATGTAGACGGAACCGGCAACAGGGTCGCGGCAATGTTGTATGGACCTGACCGGGTAATCGTTATTGTGGGAATCAACAAACTTGTCAAGGATATTGAAGAAGCGGTATTGAGAGTTGAAGAAACAGCAGCTCCTGCTAACAATAAAAGGCTTAATAAAACCAATCCATGTACAAAAACAGGACACTGCATGGATTGCAGCTCAGATGGAAGAATCTGCAATATGTATACCTTGATTAAGAGACAGGGAGTAAAGGGAAGAATCCACGTAATTATAGTGAATAAGGAGCTTGGGTACTAAACTTGAAGGGGAGATTTGAGTGAAAAAACAAATAATGGAGGCGCTGAATTCTGTTAAAAGTGAACTGATACAATTTACCCAAGACCTGGTAAGAATAAAAAGTTATTCAGGACATGAAGAAGAGATTGTTAGGCTTATTGCAAAAAAAATGAATGAACTTGGATATGACGAAGTAATTATTGACTCCATGGGTAATGTTATGGGAAGAATCGGTAACGGTGAAAAAGTGATTATGTTTGACTCCCATATAGATACTGTGGAGGTTAAAGATGGAGAAAAATGGGATATCCCCCCCTTCAGCGGTGAGATTGCAGAGGGGAATATTTGGGGCAGAGGGTCTGTAGATATGAAGTCCGGAGCTGCGGCTTCAATATACGCCGGCGCTATTGCAAAGAAGCTGGGGCTGGATTCCGGAAAAAGGATTTATGTGTCTTGCACTGTATTTGAAGAAGATTGTGATGGAGAGAACCTTAAGCATTTGTTTAAGGAATACAGTATCAGACCGGATTACTTTATTACTTGTGAACCCTCCGACAATAGAATTGTTACCGGTCATAAGGGCAAAGCTCAAATTGTAATCAAAACCAAAGGCATCTCAGCCCATGGTTCTGCACCTGAAAAAGGTAAGAATGCTATATATGAAATGGCTGAAATCATTCAACGGGTCGAAAAGACAAATGAAGAGCTTATGAAAAAGGACGGTCCCAGGAGGACTCTTGTTATGTCCAGGATTTCATCCATAAGTGTGTCTTTAAATGCCGTACCTTCTGAGTGCGAGGTATACCTAGACAGAAGAACAGTACCGGGGGAGACCGAGGATACAATTAAAGCAGAGATGGATAGGATAATTGAGGGCAAAGATGCAACATGGGAAATAGGAACAGTCTGCAGAAAGAGTTGGACCGGAATGGATATTAAGTATGAGCCCCTTCACTTGGCATGGGAAACCGACTTGAACCATGAGCTTTCAAAGGCATGCATCGGTGCTTACAATGAATATTTCGAAGACGCACCGGAGTTTGATTACTGGGATTTCAGCACTAATGCGGTAACACCCGTAAGTATGGGCATACCCTCAATAGGATTTGGACCGGGAGTATACAAACTGGCTCACTGCCGCAATGAAAATTGTAAAACAAGTAAAATTGTCGATGCATGCGGATTTTATACAGCATTGATTCAAAAACTGTGATATAATATGCGCAAGCGCATATTATATCTCTTATTTAAATGCCCGTGCGAGAATTCCGACTTTGTCGGAAACGCACATGGGCGGATATCATAAATCCTTACAGATTTATGATATAATAATTGCAAGGGGAGTGAAGACCTTGGAAGAAAAAATGTTTGAATTAATGGAAAAACTGTATGGAGAATTCAAGAACTTGGATGCGAAGGTCGGAAGCCTGGACGCCAAGGTAAGCAGTATAGATGCGAAAGTCGGAAGCCTGCAAAAAGATGTTTTGCGTATTGAAAACAAGCTGGACACCGATTCTAAAGCTTTGTTTGACGGATATAGCCAGAATTATGAAAAGCTTACAGTGATAGAAGCCAAGGTTGATGAAATCAGCTCAAAGGTTGAAAAGCAAGATGTGGAAATCAGAGTGATCAAGGGTGCAAAGTAAAAATCATAAGAACGAACATTTGTAAGAACAGACCTTCTTGTTATTAACAGCAAGAAGGTTTTTTATAGGAGGATGGATTCATGCAAGTCACAGTTCTTGTTGACAATAATACAATAATTGACCGGTACCTGCTGGGGGAACCGGGAGTATCCTTCTTGAAATCCAAGATAGCATTATCGGAGGTCACAGAGCTTGAAGAAGTGGGAGTTGGATCGGTATTTGAATTTTGATTTCAGCATTTTTGTAACGGCAAATACATTTCGTATTGCTCGATTGACTGCTTTTCAAAACCCAGCTTTCTAAGGAAGCCTTCGACGGAGGAATTGCTCGGAAGGCAAATGCTCGCTTTTTCGATATTTTGCATTTGGGCTGCCTTTTGAAGCATGCTGCGCCCGAGGCCTTGATTTCGGTATTCGTGACCGACCCAGATAAAGTTGATTTTTCCCTGTGGACTCATTGCGATTAGGGCAGCTTTTTTATTGCCGTCATATGCGCAAAGGAATACTTCATTTGTACTGCCGGCATAGGAGGGCGTATCGCTTTGCCAATTGATATGACAATCATACAATGATCTTCGGAAGGAATCCAATGTATCAAAGGGGATTTCTTTTAAGGTGTAATTCAAAGTACCGGCATCAGATAAGAGAGAGCTTTTCATTATCGAATAGTATTTCAGCGTATACACCGGTCTGTAATCATATTTTTCGTAGAATTTAACAGCGCGGTCATTACTTTTTATAACTTCCAAGAATAATTGCTTGCATTGGTTATCTACAGCCAAATCTATGTGCAATTCGAATAACTTATTGCTGATACCCTGGCCCCGGTAAGCCGGGCCGACACACATAATGCCGCAG
>JAQVFD010000201.1 GCA_028697435.1 Clostridiaceae bacterium | reverse complement strand
GCTCCTATCACACGTATTACCTGCTCCTTGCCGCTTATGCTAAGCCTTGAAATCTTTACCCTTCCGGTATGCAGAACATAAAGAGTGCTGCCTTTATCACCTGCCATATATACCATATCGCCTTTTTCAAAGGTTTGAGCAGTGGTAATATTGGCAATTTCCAGCATCTCCTGTTGGCTTAGATTAGCAAATATCGGCACACATTCTATACAATTTGCATGCCCCTTTTTGTGATTGCAGCTGCACACCTTAGACCCCTCCTATATGTATTCAAACTTTGTTTTGCTAAAGTCTATTACTGATATGATAACATATATACTGTTTTTTGTGTCAAAAAAACGGCATACCGGTTTATTGATATGCCGCATTTTGAAACCTTATTTGTAAAACACATGATTACCAATTCTTTTCACATAGACCTTGTTCTTTACGATCCATGTACCTTCTGACTTGTCGGGATTGAAGAAATAAGTTGCATTTCCAACATAGCTTGTCCCATTAAATGCAGCTTTTGCGGCTTTTATGCTATCCCCATTGGGATCGTTATAAACAGTACCGTCAGCAACAGGACTGAACTGTGGGATTCCTTTATAATACTCAAATATTACACCCTTAACCGTATTAGGGAATGCACTTGACTTTACCCGGTTCATAATAACATTACCTACGGCAACCTTTCCGGCATAGGATTCAGCTTCCGCTTCGGCATTAATAATTCTTGAAAGCCAATACAAGTCTGTAGATGTATAGCTTGTCCCTCTCGAAGCTGCGGCAGCAGTTGCGAATAGCCTGGCTTGAGTTTCTCTGCCTGCAATACCATCAATTCTAAGCTTATTTGCCTGTTGGAATTTTATAACCGCATTTTCTGTCATTTTGCCGTAAATACCATCGGCTGAGCCCGGTGAGAAACCTTTGTTTTTTAATGCATGCTGCAAGTGTACTACAGCAGAGCCTCTGCTCCTGAATTTCAACAAACCGTAATAGGTATCTCCAAAAACACTTATGGTTTGTCCAACTAAAAGCATAGAAATAATAGTAACAAAAATAATATTCTTAAGATTCCTTTTCATACACAATACACTCCTTCCATGATTTAGCCCTTTGTAACACCTATTCTGCGTATCTTAACGCAAAAATCATGTATCGCAAGGTACTGTAGCTTCCGAAGTTAGCTGACGGGTTTGGGACAGAAGGTTCCCTACCATGATACTCATGGATTAACCCCAGAATTGGTTCCTCCGTACCCGGTAAAACCGGGATTCAGCAAATGTTGTGTTTGCATAAAGCAATTATTTGTGTTTACATAATGCATATTATATAATAAATCAAGTTATATGTCAAATCAGCGCAAAAATTGGAAAATGCAAAGTAAACATAAAGTAAGAAATAAAAAAATAAAGATTAAGAATCATTCTTAATCTTTATATATCTTAATTTTTTAATCGAAATACAAATAACTTGTTTGTGCAAATTTTGTTTTTTTCCAAGCTTTCTTAATCCATGGCTGTACATAGTAGTCGAGACCGAATGCTCCGCCTGCGCCACCCATTAGAGCAATAGAAGCAAATACATACCAAAGTATGTCATAGCCGGCCATTCCTGATACAATAAAGTTCAAACATAGGAATATCGAACCTGCCGATGCAAGGAATGTGAAGAGACCTGCCATAAGTGCAAGACCTATACCAACTTCCATTAATACAACAACCGCCTGAAATAAGAATGGGTTAGCCATGATAAATGTATCCTGGAACCACTGATAAATTCCCAAAGGTTCAGCTAGTATTGGCACCGGTCCTGCTGCTGCAACTTCTCCGCCTGCTTCTGCTGCTTGTGAAGCGCTTGTTACTGCTTCTGCTGCTGATGCACCTGAAGTTCCGGCAACCTGAACTATCTTGATATTTGCCGGGTTCAACCAGCCTTCCTGCACCTTTTTCCAACCTTCAAGGAACCACATTACACCTACATATAATCGCAGAAGCACCAGCCAGGAAGTATGAGTCCTGTGCGCCAAGTGTCCGCCGACGAAAGCCCTGTTATTCCTCATATGGAAGAACTCATGCAGAAGATAGTTCCAAATGAGTCTTAATCCGCCAACTCCCCATAAGTAGTGCATGTTGACAAGATGTTTAGCAGCCATAGCAAAAAAGCCTGATAATGGTGTACCCATAAGCTCTGCCACGCAGTAGTGGCTTCCGATAGAAACCATAAAACCATGAGTGTTGAGCTTAAACTTTTTCTTTTCTGATTTGGATATGTCCGCTGCTATATTTTGAGCTGCACATTCACCTGTCTGAATAGCGGTTTCAACTATCTGAGGTATTGGTTTTCCGTCAATTTCGTAATATGCGTTGTCACCGACAAGATATACCTCTTCTTTATCCATGCTCTGGAGATAGTCATTTACCTGTACTCTATTCCTTTTACCCTGGGTTAATCCTGATGATGCAGTGAAGCTGTTTCCTTGTACACCGCAAGTCCAAATAAGAGTTTTTGTTCTAATCTCCTGTCCGTCTTTAAGAACAATACCATCAGGTGTTGCTTTGATTATAGGTGAATTTGTCAAAAGCTTTACACCTTTTTTAGTAAGGAAATTTGCAGCTTTTGTCTGAAGGCTTGGTCTTAAAATCGGCAATATAGTCGGCATTGCTTCAACATTGTATATTGTAACTTCTTTTGGATCGATTCCGTATTCATCACACAAAACATCTTTCCATTCGAAGAGTTCACCTACAGTTTCAATGCCTGTAAAGCCTGCACCGGCTACAACAAAGGTAAGAAGTTCTTTCCTCTTTGTCAGATCCTTTTCATCTCTTGCCATATCAAAGCTCTTAAGGATTTGCTCTCTGATTTTCAAGGCATCCTTAAGGGACCATATGGTAAAACCATATTCTTTAACGCCTTCAATTCCGAAGTATGCAGGTTCGGCCCCGCAACCAAGCACAAGGTAATCATAGCTGTATGTTTCCTTGCTTGATGTAAGAGTTTTAGCTTCATAATCTATGCTTTCGATTTTATCTCTTACAAAATTGACCTTGGTAGCCTTAAATACCTTGTAAAGGTCTACCATAACACTTTCTTTTTCTGTTCTATACCCGGCAATTTCATGTAGCTCAGTAAGCAAAGTCTGGAAAGGATTATCATTAATTAAAGTTATTTCAACCTTGTTATCCTTTTTAAATTGCTTGTTCAGAACTTTTGCGGCTTCAATTCCTGCGTAGCCTGCACCGAGTATGACTATTCTCTTTAATTCCGGCAAAACAATACCCCCTTGTACAATATAAACTCTATAAGAATTAAGCATATTATATAATAATATTCATTATCATTATATAATATGTATCAAAGAAATGCGATAGTTTTTATCGTTATTTTGTGAAAAATATCTCATATTTTTTATTATTTGTTATCAATCTATTATTTCTGCAGTTTAAGTAATCTATATATGTCGTGAAAAAGATTTATCATCACAAAATCAGATAGATTCTGATTTTGTGATAGAGCAACGTATTTTTCACGACATATAAATGGCAGAAAATGTTTCGTGTCATCTGAATTCTAATGTAAAATGTTTAACACGAAACATATAGATTGACGTTATTTTCAAAAATTAACCATGATTTATGAATTTAATCGAATTATTATGCAAAAGATTATATAATTAGAATATAAAAGTATAATACGTGTTGGAAGGGGGAAAGAAAATGGGCAATATAGCAGGGGCATTTATTTTTCCGCATCCTCCTATTATGGTGGAGGAAGTTGGGGGAAGTGAGACCAAAAAGGTTTCGGACTCAGTTGCCGGAGCTTTGAAAGCTTCAGAGCGTATCGCGGCAATAAAACCGGATGTTATAGTGCTAATAACACCTCATGGGGCGATGCTTGAAGATGCCATGACTATTGCGGCAGATGAAAGAGTTGAGGGAAGTTTAGCCAGGTTCGGAGCCCCGGAGACAAAGTTGAGTTTTGACAATGACTTGGAGTTGGCAGACAAAATAATGGATATGGCTGATAAAAAACAGGCGTATTGCATTCCTATACATGAAGATGTAAAAAAGACCTACAGAGTTCAGCCGGGAATGGATCATGGTGCTATGGTTCCCCTTTACTTTGTGACCAAAAAATACCGGCAATTTAAGCTGGTGCATATTACATACAGTCTCCTTTCAAGGGAGCAGCACTACAAGCTTGGTATTGCCATAAGAGATGCTGTGACAGAACTCGACAGAAAGGCAGTAATAATTGCCAGCGGAGATCTTTCCCATAGGCTTACAAGAAATGCTCCAGCCGGGTATAACCCTCGCGGATCAG
>JAQVFD010000200.1 GCA_028697435.1 Clostridiaceae bacterium | reverse complement strand
GAACCGAACAGGCTTACGATTCCCAGACCAATGAGAATTTCAACACAGATAAAAAAGGGCAGAAGTGCGGGACAGACCACATTGAACCATAGCATCAAACCATCTAGAGAAGCAGCAAAAGCCTCCTCGGGATATTTGACTATGAATATCACAAGGATACAGAAGATTATGGAATATGTGTATGTGGCAATATCACTTCTTTTCATTATGAACCTCTAAATATAAGTATTGGGGTCTATATATTTATATTTGGAGGCAGAGACAATTATGAATGGACAGTAAGCATTACTCCCTGTGATAATATGGAGATCTCAAATAATCTTCCGATGCTTTTCTGAATACGGATTCCCTGTATGCCAGGTTATAAATATCTGTTGCCTGCAGATCATATTCGAACATCTTTGACATTCGCTTATCATTACATCTGAAATCTGCTACCTTTGAAATTATTGGGTAAGGGCAAAGGTTCATTATATTTTTGATAAGCATTTTTCCATTATCGTTAAATGCCAGTATTCTTATGTAAGACGGGCAGTCCCATCTCTTGAATAAGGCAATGTCGCTATTATTGATATCCAGCAGCACATGGCATAGCAGACGCTGGATATAAGTCCTTGTATAACGCTTTGTTTTAACTGCTTCTATAAGCTCCTCGCTGTTAGAACTTGTATTTGCATATTTTTTGAGTCGGTTTTCTATTCCTTCTTTAATATTCGGGTATTTAACTAAATCTGATTTTCCGATAGTCCGTAACTTGTACAACAATATATCGGAAAAGTCGTTCATGAATACAGGATGCCTGTTCAATTCCAGGTTCTTATTTATAATACTAACAGAATTCTCAGGTATGGATATACATACCTTATCTGAGATTCCGCTGCTTTTTATTTCATTTCTTATTGCTGTAGCACTTGAAATAGATCCTGCAATATCTGTATCATTATGACCGCTGACTATACGTTTTACGGCAACGGGAGCTATATTACTTTCCAAAGCCATGAGGGCTTTTATATATTCAATGCCCAATACATTATTGGGATTTTTTAAAATATCATCGTCAACAGAATGAATGTCATTTCCCGTATAATCGGCTAATGCATCCGAAACAGCTTTTGGGTAAGAAACACCTTGCTCAAGCTGCTTTCTAAGGAGCTGTTTGAAAGCAGCCGGTTCATTTTGCAGCAGACGGGCCAATTGTTGCAGTGTATCTGTATCTCCCAGCTCACTGCCAAAACAGATGCAATCAACAATCCCCAGAGAATTTAATATTTTTACCGCCCCTGAGGCGAATATTTCAGCCGGTTGGCAGGCGTACACAACAGGAAGCTCAATTATCAAATCTGCTCCATTCATTACCGCTATTTGTGAACGGGTCCATTTGTCAAGTATCGACGGCTCACCTCTTTGTACAAAGCTTCCGCTCATTATACAGACTGTATAATCTGCACCGCAGGCTTCTTTCGCGGCTTGTATATGATATCTGTGTCCATTATGAAAGGGATTGTATTCTGAAATTATTCCTACGGTTTTCATCATTTTACCTCCCAACCCCGTAACCTCGTAACCTCGTAACCTCGTACCCCGAAACCTTATATCCATTTTACCACATAATGTATATATATATGAATAATTATTACATGAGAATAGCAAATAATACACTTTGTTAAATATTTTACAAAAAAAGCAGGGAAAATAGTAATATATATAGAAATTATATTTGTCACATTATAATATGGGAGGTACATTAAAGATGAAAATACTGGTTATTAATTGCGGCAGCTCCTCATTGAAATATCAGTTTATTGATATGGAAAATGAAGAAGTTATTGCCAAGGGGCTTGCAGAAAGAATAGGGATTGAAGGTTCAGTTCTTAAACATCAGCCTAAGGATATGGACAAGGTGACGATAGAAAGACCTATGCCTACACACAGAGAAGCATTGCAGACTGTAGTTGATGCTCTGAAGGACAAAGAGTACGGCGTAATAAAGGATATGGGAGAGATAACTGCAGTTGGTCATAGAGTTGTACATGCAGGAGAGAAGTTTGCTTATTCTGTACCGCTAAATGATGATGTAATGAATGCACTGAAGGAATGCATAAATTTAGCTCCGTTACATAACCCGCCAAATATAATGGGTATAGAGGCCTGCAAGCAGATTATGCCTGATGTGCCTATGGTTGGAGTATTTGATACGGCCTTTCATCAGACTATGTCTAAAAAAGCATATATATATCCTATCCCTTATGAATACTATGAAAAGTACAGGGTAAGAAGATACGGTTTCCATGGGACTTCTCACAAATATGTGGCTGAGAGGGCGGCAGCAATGCTTGGTAAGCCTCTTTCCGAGATCAAGGTAATTACATGTCACCTTGGTAATGGTGCCAGCATTACAGCAGTAATGAATGGCAAATCGGTGGATACCAGCATGGGTTTCACTCCTTTAGAAGGGCTTGCAATGGGAACCAGGTCAGGTAATATAGATCCTGCAATAATTAAGTTTCTAATGGAGAAAGAAAACATAGATATTAATGAGGTCGATAAAATACTCAATAAAAAATCCGGAGTATTGGGCATATCAGGGGTAAGCAGTGATTTCAGAGATATCGAAGAAGCTGCTGATAGCGGCAATGAAAGGGCACAGCTGGCACTTGAAGTATACATTCATAATGTAAAGAAATTCATCGGCGCATATGCTGCAGTTATGAACGGCGTTGATGCAATTGTATTTACCGCAGGGCTTGGCGAAAACTCAGCAACCATGAGAAGCAGTATATGCAAGGATATGTCATTCCTTGGTGTTGAGCTGGATGAAGCGAAAAATAACGTTCGGGGTAAGGAAACGGATTTATCAAAGGATGGTTCAAAGGTGAGAGTCCTTCTTGTTCCGACTAATGAAGAACTTATGATTGCAAGGGATACAATGAAGCTGGTTAGTAAATAATAGAAGAAGAATGCGCACTAGCGTGCGCAGACACTAGACACCAGACACTAGAGTTAAGAAGGGCTTCGAAGAAATACCCTGAATTCTGGCGTCTGGTATCTGGTATCTGGCGTCTGAATAATGCGTCTGAGACGCATTATTCTTAATGTGTTAAGTGTTTTTGCTTGACAAAACATATATTGATTTGTATAATAAAATTTGTTAATCAGAGAGATAAATGCAGGTGGTTGAATGGAACTTAATTTTGCCGGAATTTTGAAATCTGAAGGAATCAAAGAGTACTTTGACATTACAGACAATCTAATCGATAGTGCTGTGGTTTTCGGCGGTGAGAATCTGAATATAGTTTCTCCCATAACAGTGAAAGGCAGTGCGATCAACTATGAAGGCAAGATAAATGTTGATCTTACTATTAATGCAAAGGTTGAGAGGACATGTTCAAGGTGTTTAGAGAGTTTCACAGAAGAAGTTCAAATAGATTCTAATTATATTTTTGTCAAAGAAGCTAAGGATGATAAGGAAGATTATTATATCTGCAAAGGGGATAAGGTAGACATAACAGACCTTGTGCTTGGCGATATAGCAGCCAGACTTACCATGAAACCACTATGTAAGGTCAACTGCAAAGGACTGTGTCCTGTATGCGGAAAAAATAAGAACAGTATCAACTGCCAATGCAAAAGCGAAGAAGTTGATCCAAGGATGCAAGCTTTAAGCAAGCTGCTGGACAGAAAGTAAGGAGGTGTTTATATTGGGTTTACCGAAGAGAAGACACTCGCAAGCGAGAAGAGATAAAAGAAGAGCTAATTGGAAATTGGCTTTGCCGGGACTGGTTGCATGTCCTCAGTGTCATGAGCCGAAGCTTCCTCACAGGGTATGCAAATCCTGCGGTTATTATAAGAACAGAACGGTTATAAAGGTAGAAGAATAATAAAAAGTTTATGATAAGACGGGGGGACGTTTCTGTTGTCTCACAAGAGACAACGGAAACGTCCCCCTGTCTTATTTATTTTTTGCAGCATATTTTTTTATAAAAACTATTGCATAATTAGTGGTAAGTATTATATATTAGTATTAATACCAGGTACTAAAACATAGTAGTGACATAACCCGTAATATTTGCAGCAAATGAAATGCTGCAAATATAGGGATTTAGTCATATAAGTGCAAAACTTTTATGTGAAACATAAAAGTTCAGGCACTAGTATATGAGTATTGGAGGTTTATATATGAAGCAGGGGGGCATTAGCAAGAAAGAAAGACAGGCGCGTCTGGCGGATAGAATCAAGGCAGACCCTTTTCTTACTGATGAAGAACTTGCAGAAAACTTCAATGTGAGCATACAGACTATAAGACTTGACAGGCTTGAACTTGGAGTGCCGGAACTTAG
>JAQVFD010000013.1 GCA_028697435.1 Clostridiaceae bacterium | reverse complement strand
CAAGAGCAATAAAGACTGGTATGCCTTTGATTGAAAGGATAGTGACTGTTACAGGAGCCGGAGTAAAAAACCCCAAGAATCTACTGGTTAAGATTGGAACATCTTTCAGTGACATAATAGAACAATGCGGAGGGCTTACGGGCAAGGTTGGGAAGATTATTGCGGGAGGACCTATGATGGGTATCACCCAATTCTCTTTGGATATACCGGCAATAAAAGGTACATCCGGAATATTGGTGCTTTCAGAAGAGGAAGCCAGACTGCCTGAACCTTCAAACTGTATTAAGTGCGGTAAATGTGTTGAAACATGCCCGATGAACCTTATGCCTGTGAATATCAGCATGTACTCCCTTGCGAACCGGCATGATCAGGCTGAGGCATCAAATGCGATGGACTGTATTGAATGTGGAGCCTGTTCTTTTGTATGCCCTGCCAAGAGACCGCTAGTTGATTCAATAAGGGTGTCAAAACGTGAGATACTGGCTAGGCGTAAAAAAGCCCAGTCTAAGTGATGGGAGGAAAAGAAATGGAAAATAGCAGATTTTTAGTATCATCATCACCGCATATCAGATCCGGGGAGACCACCCAGAGGATAATGCTTGATGTGATAATTGCACTTATGCCTGCGCTTTTTGCCGGTGCATTTTACTTTGGATTCAGAGCATTAACCCTTACAGCTACTGCAGTAGTGTTTGCCGTAGTTACTGAGGTAGTTATGCAGAAGATATTGAAAAAACCTGTAACTGTAAGCGATTTAAGTGCTGTGGTTACCGGAATACTTATTGCTTTTAATGTACCTGTTACACTTCCCCTTTGGTTAGTTGCCATAGGTTCAATATTTGCAATAGCAATTGCCAAGCAATGCTTTGGAGGTTTGGGCTTTAACTTTATAAATCCTGCCCTGGCAGCGAGAGCTATGTTACTTGCATCATGGCCGGTAAGAATGACGGGATGGGTTAAACCCGGTGCCGATGCTGTTTCAACTGCAACACCCCTTGGAATTCTAAATGTTGGTGAAGCTGCGGGACAAGCACTACCGGGATTATGGGACATGTTCATAGGCAATATCGGCGGATGTATCGGTGAGACATCTGCACTGGCACTGTTAATTGGCGGAGCTTATCTGTTGTATAGGAAAGTAATAAATCTTAGAACACCGGTTTCATATATTGCTACGGTAGCAGTATTGGCATTTTTCTTTGGGGGATTTGACTCTACAGTCATGGTTTATCATATACTTGCCGGAGGACTTTTCCTCGGTGCGATATTTATGGCTACGGATTATTCAACATCTCCTATGACCCCGAAAGGACAGATAATATTTGGAATAGGATGCGGCTTCCTGACTTCTGTGATCAGATTCTATGGAGGATATCCTGAAGGTGTTTCTTATTCAATATTGATTATGAACGTTGCGACACCTCTTATCGATAAATATACAATGCCCAGGAAATTTGGGGAGGTGAAGAAAAATGCGTGATTATATTAGATTAGCAGGCATACTATTCTTCGTATGTGCTATTGCGGCGGCAGCACTTGGTTTTACTAACTCCGCAACCTACGATAGAATTCAGGAGCAACAGGTAATAGCCAGTGCCGAAGCTAAGAAAGCCGTACTTCCGGATGCTGAAGAATTTGAGAATTTGGATGAGGCTGCTTTAACAGAAATAAAATCCAACACGAAATACAACTATATAACAGAAATATATGTTGCGAAGGCGGCAGGAAATGTTATTGGTTATGCTATACAGGTAGCGCCAAAAGGTTACGGCGGAGAGGTAGAAGTGGTTGTCGGAATAACAAATGACGGGAATATTCAGGGAATAAAGGTCGGAAATAATTCTGAGACTCCCGGACTTGGTAAAAAGGCAGCAACTGCAGATTTCCAGGATCAATACGTCGGTGCTACGTGGGAAAGTCCCATTGATGTTATAAAGAATGCTACTCCAAAGGGTAATGAAATTGCCGCAATATCAGGAGCTACAATTACATCAAGGGCTGTAACGGACGGAGTTAATCAAGCCCTTGAGGCGGCAAGAGAATTATCCGGTAAGTAATTACAAAAAATTTTGGAGGTGAACATAATGAATCTTTGGAAGGATTTCAGCAATGGTCTTTTAAAGGAGAATCCAACATTCAGGTTAGTTCTCGGAACCTGTCCTACTCTTGCAATAACGACTGCTGTGTTTAACGGTATAGGTATGGGAATAGCTGCAACTGCAGTTCTTGTAGGTTCGAATTTGATAATATCACTTATTAAAAAGGTAGTGCCTAATGAGGTCAGAATTCCGATATATGTTATTGTAATTGCCACATTTACTACAATAGTTCAGATGGTTATAAAGGCATATTCGCCTGCATTGGATAAATCCCTGGGATTATATATTCCACTTATAGTTGTCAACTGCATTATTATTGCAAGAGCAGAAGCCTTTGCAGCAAAAAACCCGGTCATAAATTCCATTATGGATGGTTTAGGAATGGGTTTAGGATTTACGGTAGCAATCACGATTATAAGCGCAGTAAGAGAAGTTCTGGGCGCAGGTACATTTTTCGGAATGCAGCTTTTCGGAGCAAATTTCGAACCTGCTTTGATCATGATACTACCCCCCGGTGGCTTCCTTGTGTTTGGACTTTCAATTGCTGCATTTAATAAAATAATGAGCCTGAGAAAGGTTTAAGGAGGGGGATATAAATGAGATTAGGATTAATTATCATAAGTGCTATATTTATTAATAACTTTATCCTCTCCCAGTTCTTGGGTATTTGTCCCTTCCTGGGGGTGTCAAAGAAGTTAGATACTGCAGTAGGAATGAGTGTAGCTGTTACTTTTGTTATGGGACTGGCATCGGTAATATGCTGGATGATACAGTACTATATACTTATACCCTTTGGAATAGGATATCTGCAGACAATAGCATTTATACTTGTTATAGCAGGTCTTGTTCAGTTCGTTGAAATGGTTATAAAAAAGACGAGCCCTACATTGTATCAGGCCCTTGGCATATATCTGCCGCTTATTACCACAAACTGTGCAGTATTGGGTGTTGCTATATTGAACATTAATAAAAGCTACAATCTGATTGAATCATTGGTTAATGGTGTAGGCGGAGGTTTAGGTTTTGCACTTGCAATAGTACTGTTTGCCGGTGTCAGAGAAAGACTCGATTTGGCACCAATACCAAAGGCATTGGACGGTTTCCCCATTGCAATGATAGCAGCCAGCTTGTTTTCAATAGCTTTCCTCGGATTCAGCGGCTTGTTCAGTGGATTGCTGTAGTATAGTTATAGAAAGTAGAGGTGACTACCTTGTTTAATAGTATAGGATTGCCTGTTATAGTTTTGGGGGGACTTGCAATTTTTTTCGGAATTGTGCTTGCATATGCTTCGAAGAAGTTTGCTGTTGAAGTTGATCCCAAGGTTACGGAAATCAGGGAAGTTTTACCGGGTGCTAACTGCGGCGGCTGTGGATATGCAGGATGTGATGCCTTAGCCGAGGCTGTTGCAAGCGGGAATGCGCCGATTACTCAATGTCCTGTAGGAGGTTCTGAGATTGCAGCAAGGATTGCAGCAATTATGGGAGTTGAAGCAAGCAACGCAGAAAGACAGGTTGCGAGAGTTATATGCTGCGGCGACAAAGATAATGCATTAGAAAAATATGAATATCAGGGCATAAAGGATTGCAAGGCAGCTGAAATGCTTGCCGGTGGTTCTAAGAGCTGTCGTTATGGCTGTACAGGACTTGGTACTTGCGTGAGGGAATGTCCCTTCGATGCTATTCATATAGTTAACGGAATTGCCGTTGTTGACGAAGAGAAATGCACTGCCTGCAAAAAGTGTATAGCAGTATGCCCTAAGGGGATTATTGAACTGGTACCTATTTCCAAGAAGGTAAGAGTGCTTTGCAGGAATCAGGAAAAAGGCAAGGCTACGATGCAGGCTTGCAAAGTAGGATGTATAGCTTGTCAAAAATGTGTAAAGGCATGCAAGTTTGACGCAATTAAGGTTGAGAACAATGTAGCGAAGATAGATTACAGCAAGTGTGTAAATTGCATGATGTGTGCAGAGGTTTGCCCCACAAAAACCATATATGCTAATTTCGCAGACAGGAAAAAGGCTTTTATAGATGATGACAAATGCATTGGCTGCACAATCTGTACGAAGAACTGCAATTTTGAAGCTATTGAGGGAGAACTGAAAGGAAAGCACAAGGTGCTGGACGACAAATGTGTCGGCTGCGCTCAATGCTCCGCGAAGTGTCCCAAAGATGCAATAGAAATGAAATAAATCACATTAGAAAACAGGAGTTGACTGGTTTGACCCCTGTTTTTTCTTTATGCGTACGAATTATATAAAGTGTCAGTCATAGTTTTTGTATGAACTTCAAAAAAGTTGAAGTATAGTATTTAAAATGTTAAACTAAAACATAAGGAATTTTTGCACATATTGAAGTAAACAATAAGGGGGATGAATTTCTTGAGGAGAGGAAACAGAAGCGGGTGGATAATGCTTTTGATGGTTGTATGTGGACTGGTTGTAGGTGGTTTCTTAGGCGAAATTCTAGGCAAATATTTTCCGATACTTAAGTACGGATACAGCTTAGGAGTATCTGCCCATGAGTGGAATCTCCACATACTCAGAATTACCTTTGGTTTTGACTTCAATATTAATATGTTCAGTATATTAGGAATTGTAATTGCAATTTATATATATAGAAAACTTTAGTGCAAAACATATAGGTGATATTAATGAGAATAATACTGGCTTCAAATTCCCCGAGGCGGCAGGAACTGATGTCTCAAATTGGGATTAAGTTTGAAATTATACCGTCAAATTTTAAAGAAGATGAAGTTGCGTTGCCGGCTGCAAAAATGGCTGAGTACTTCGCTTATATGAAAGCAAAGGATGTGGCAGAGTCTGCAAAGGAAGCTGCATTGGTAATCGGTTCAGATACGATTGTTTATTGTGATGAAATAATGGGAAAACCAAAAAACAGAAAGGAAGCTTTCTGTATGCTGACTAAGCTTAGCGGGAAGCATCACCTTGTTATATCAGGTATTAGCATCATAAATACTGCAACAGGGGAAAGCCTCACTGAGCATGAAAGCACCAAAGTTAAAATGAAAGAATTAAGCAGTGAAGAGATAATAGCATACATAAACACAGGTGAACCTGAAGACAAAGCTGGAGCATATGCTATACAGGGCTTGGGTTCACTATTTGTTGAGGAAATCCGGGGAGATTATTTTAATGTTGTAGGACTTCCGATATTCCGGCTGAGAAATATGCTGGAACACTTCGGAGTAAAGCTTATTTAGATTTCTTCCGGTAAGAATCTGATTAGACTATGGGGGAGCAAAGTATGCAGAAAGACCATGCCACAATAAAAGACCTTCCGGAAGAGGAGCAGCCAAGGGAGCGCCTTGCAAGACACGGGGCTTCTGTTCTTTCCAATTCTGAGCTGTTAGCTTTACTTTTGGGAAGCGGCAGCAAGAAAGAAAACGCAATTTCACTGGCACATAGAATACTCATAAAGGAGCAGGGCTTGAGATTTCTGGTTGACAGTACTATGGAGCAGTTATGCTCCATTAATGGAATTGGGGAAGCGAAAGCTGCACAGATCAAAGCGGCTATTGAACTGGGCAAACGCCTGGCTGCTTTTGAACTTGGAGTGGACAAGCCGGTCAAATGCCCTCAGGATGTTGCCGGATTGCTTATGGAAGAGATGAGATATCTCAAGAAGGAGCATATGAAGCTTGTATTGCTGAACGTAAAATGTAATTTGATATCCGTGGAGGAAATCTCAGTAGGGAGTTTAAATGCTTCAATTGTACATCCTCGGGAGGTTTTTAATCCGGCAATAAGGAAGTCAAGCGCCAGTATAATCATGGTGCATAATCACCCCAGCGGGGATCCTGCTCCCAGTAGCGAGGACGTGTCAATAACCGCAAGAATTGCTGAAGCCGGTAAGCTTATAGGTATTGAGCTGGTTGACCATGTAATAATAGGTGATGGTAAATATATCAGTATGAAAGAGAGAGGATTATTTTAAAAGTGTATTTGGCGAAACAGATGCATTAGTGAATAACTTGTTTTCCAATTGTAAATCATGTATGAAAGGTTTATATAACTATTTTTGCCTTTTTACAGTAATAATTAATGCAAATTTAGCGTGTGTATTTTGTTAAGGAGGACATCTATTATGAGTTTGTTTAATTTTTTGTCAAAGGATATTGGTATAGATTTAGGTACTGCAAATACACTGGTGTATGTCAGAGGGAAAGGAATTGTCTTAAGGGAACCGTCAGTTGTTGCTATGAAGCTTGACACCAATGATGTAATGGCTGTAGGAGATGAAGCAAAAAAAATGATTGGCAGAACCCCCGGTAATATTGTAGCAATTAGACCTATGAAGGATGGAGTAATTGCTGACTTCAATGTTACTTACAGAATGATAAAGTACTTCATAGGAAGAGCCTATGCAGGTTCACCGGTAGGTAAGCCAAGAGTTCTTGTCAGTGTGCCCTCAGGTATAACAGAAGTTGAGAGAAGAGCTGTCGAGGAGGCAGCAATGCAAGCAGGGGCACGTATCGCCAGACTTATTGAAGAGCCGATGGCAGCAGCTATTGGAGCCGGTTTACCTGTTGGAGAGCCAACGGGCAGCATGATAGTCAATATGGGCGGAGGTACCACTGAAATCGCGGTAATTTCCTTAGGAGGGATTGTGACAAGCAAATCCATAAGGGCAGCAGGAGATAAGCAGGATGATGCAATTGTGCATTATATTAAAAGGATGTATAATTTAGCAATTGGAGAGCGTACCGGAGAAGAGATAAAAATTGTTATAGGTTCTGCATATCCCCGTACAGTAGAGAGTTCAATGGATATCAAAGGGAGAGACCTGGTTACGGGCTTGCCAAAAACTATAAAGGTTACTTCAGAAGAAATCCTTGAAGCATTAAGAGAGCCTATTTCAATTATTTTAGAGGGCATAAAAAGCACTTTGGAAAAAACACCTCCTGAGCTGGCTGCTGATATTATTGACAGAGGAATAATGCTTTCCGGAGGCGGAGCTCTTTTGCACGGGTTAGATACTTTGGTTAAGCACGAAACGGGAATGCCGGTACAAGTAGCCGATAATCCTTTGGATTGTGTGGCAACCGGTACGGGCAAAGCTTTAGAACAGTATGACGAGATAAGCAAATCATATTCGGGGAAGCATAAGAGATAAGTTTTTGTGAGGTAATAGAAATATGAGAATTAAGAATAAACTACTTATTTCTGTTGTATTAATTTCAGTATTACTAATATCATTGATTGCTTTTACTTCTCATGGTAGGACAAGGCCGGGAGTTATTGACGGTTTATTCGGAAGAATAATAACTCCTGTTCAGAGAGTATTCTACTCCTCCGGGGAGTTTTTTAAGAATACCTTTAAGAGTTTATACGAATTGAGAGATATTAAGGCAGAGAATGAAAACCTCAAAGAAGAGGTTGAGAAACTGAAAGAGCAAAACAGGCAGCTTATACAAATGGCACTGGAGAACAGCAGACTGAGAAGTCTGTTGGAATTCAAGGATACAAATGCGCAGTTTGAATATATTGGAGCCAATGTTACCGGAAGAGATCCCGGGAATTGGTATGATGTGTATACTATAAACAAAGGAGCTGGGAATGGAATTTTGGTTAATGATGCTGTAATAGTAGGTAATGGATATCTTGTCGGTAAAGTAATTGAAGTAGGTGCAAACTATTCAAAGATTATGGCTATAATCGACGAAAGAAGCTCTATAAGCATAATTGTGAATAGGACAAGGGATATGGGAATTGTATCGGGTAATGCTGACTCTGATGTTATTGCAATAATGGAGCTTGAGGCGGACATAGTCAAAGGCGATGATATAATTACTTCAGAGTATAGTACTTTGCCAAAGGGTCTGCATATAGGGAAAGTAAAGAGCGTGGAGAAACAGGGAAAAAAGCTGCAGAAGTTGGTATTTATTGAACCATCAGTCGATTTTAAGAGGCTTGAGGAAGTATTTGTGATAAAACCTATTGAGTAAAGAGGGGTTACTTATGAGAATAGCGGTTATATGCATACTAGCTGTTATTAATGTCATACTTGAATCGACATTATTTCAATATACGCGCATTAGTGGGATAAAGCCGGACTTTTCAATAATGATAATCGTAGCATATGCAATTATGAGGGGAAGTGCTTTTGGCGCTTTTACAGGTCTTGGGATAGGCTTGTTGATAGATATTATGTATGCCAGGGTAATAGGCATCAATGCCCTGTCTTACATGTTGACCGGATATATAATAGGACAAGCTCATGAAAATGTATTTAAAGATAATTTCGTACCTCCGTTCATTTTTAATCTTATAGCAATAATTATCTTTCAGCATAGCTTTATATTCCTTTCTTATTTTTCCAATGACTTTCCGAGCATCGGGAGCTCATACGTATATATGCTGCTGCAAGTGATCCTGCCTCAGGCATTATATAATGCAGTAGTTGGCTCGATAGTTTACAGGTTTATTTATAAGATGGACGAAACCTCTTTTATGGATAGAAGGATATATTAATAGATACGAGACACCAGATGCCAGACACCAGATTAGGGTCGGGCTTCGGGGGTGTGATGCTGCGGGGAGAAGGTGATTATTTGTTTAAGAAATATTTTAGTAATAGACTTGATATCATCAGGGCAGTTACAGTCTTGATTTTTTTGGTTATGGCATTCAGACTGGCGGATTTGCAGCTGGTAAAAGGTGATTACTATCGAAAAAAATCTGAGACCCTAAGGACAAGGAATATTTCGGTTACCGCGCCCAGAGGGCATATTGTAGATAAGTTTGGACGGCTTGTTGCCGGAAACAAGCAGAGCTATTCCGTGAATATCATGAAAACTGATGTCCCCCAAGATACAATGAATGATATTGCTCTGTCTGTAATCAATATTATTGAACAGAACAGCGATACTTACAAGGATGAGATACCAATATTAATTGATCCCATCAGGTTTTCATATCAAGACGATGAGAGCAACTGGAAAAGGAAGTATGGTATTCCTGAAAGCTCAACCGCCAGGGAAGCCTTTATGCAGCTTAGGCTGGATTATGAAATCCCGACAGATACCATGGACCTTGAAGCTTATGAAAAACTCAGGGACGAAAATAGCGTAGAACTGCCTTTTGATATTACTGAGTTTGAATATGACTTCCGAAAGTCGGAGATAAAGTGGAAGCAGAACAACGGTTTTGAGGCTGAGAAAACTGCATCGGAGGTATTTGACGTACTTTGTACCAAGTACGAGATTTCCAGAGATATTTATGATGATGCGAAAGCAAAAAAGATTCTGGCAGTTAAGTACCTGGTGGGACAGAACAGATATAAGGCATATGAACCGGTGGAAATTGCCACTAATATTAAGATGGAGACAAGAGCAAAGATAGAAGAAAGCAAGATTTTCCTTCCGGGGGTGGAGATAATACAGAAACCCATTAGATCCTATGTCGGAAATGATTTTGCAAGTCACATTATCGGATATATGGGTAGGATTGGAAGCGAACTTGAGGAACTTTCTAAGAAAGGATACACACCACAGGATTTAATTGGGAAATCCGGTATTGAGAATTCCATGGAAGAATACCTGAAAGGTACGGATGGTTCAAGACAGATAGAGGTAGATGTCTATGGAACACTAATTAACACAATAAATGAAGTTGATCCTATACCCGGAGATACTGTTTTTCTGACCATTGATGCCAAACTCCAGAAAACAGCAGAGGAGTCTCTGGCAAATACCATGGAGAACATTAGAAACGGTATAGTGAAGAATAAACCATACCCTAATGCTACATCGGGAGCGGCAGTAGCAATTGATGTGAACACAGGAAAGATTCTGGCACTGGCAAGCGAACCGAGGTTTGATCCAAACCTGTTTGCGGCAGGAATCAGCAACGAAGCTTGGAAGAGCCTGCAGCCCACAAGCAAGGATGTCTATTCACCTAAGCCGCTTATGAATAATGCAATTTCATCAACCCTTTCTCCCGGCTCAACCATGAAGCTGGTTAGTGCGGTGGCGGGATTGGAAAGCGATGTTGTTGCACCTTCTGAGAAGATTTATGATAAAGGTTACTATACAGCAATACCCGGGGTAGCACCGTCATGCTCAATATTTAAATCCACCGGCATACCTCATTACTATCAAAATATCTCTCAGGCAATAAAAAATTCATGTAACTATTTCTTCTTTGAAGTTGGCAGAAGAATGGGAGGAGAAGTTTTTGAAGAATATGCGGTAAGATTAGGCTTTGGCGAGAAAACGGGTATTGAGCTGCTCTCGGAGTATGCAGGAACAGTAGAAGGTCCGGATCATAAAAAAGCGCTGTATAAAAGGTATCTGGAAAATTATCTGATGAATAACCTAAAAATCGATGATAAGCAAATACGCGATGAGATAAAGGGATATATAGACAGCAATCCAGGGGAGAATCAGGTAAGGAAAAGAGTTAAGGAACTGGGGATTACGGACAGCAAATCAATAAACAAAGTATGGCAATATATAAATGGGAGTAAATATCAACCGGGTGAAGTATTGAATGCAACTATAGGACAGGGAATGAACGGAGTCACTCCCCTTCAGCTTGCAAATGCTACAGCGGCTATAGTAAACGGAGGTACAAGGTATAAGCCTTACCTGATTGATAAGGTCATAAGCTATGATGGTACCGTTAAGCTGGAAAAACAGCCGGAAGTAGTAGAGAAGATAGATATTTCACCAGTCAATCTTGAAGCAATAAAAAAAGGGATGTACGCCGTTACCAATGAGGCCGGCGGAACAGCAAGAAGTGCTTTTATCGGCAGCAAAGTTGTTATATCCGGAAAAACGGGAACTGCAGAAGTAGGAAAAGGCTACGATGCTCACGCATGGTTTGTAGCATTTGCTCCCTATGAAAAGCCTGAGATTGCTGTTGTAGTTATGATATCCCAAGGGGGTCACGGAAACTACCCTGCCCCTGTTGCCAGGGAAATAATAGAAGCTTATCTGACTCCTGAGGAGACAGAAGACAATATGCATGTTGGAAACGAAATTGTACCATAGAAGCAACACCTTTTTTTCCCCGGAAAGAAGGATTTATCACAATTATGAAGAAATTTATATAATACTGTGTATTCTTTGGCGATATAGCTTTAAACAGGAGGTACTGCAATGGCTGAAAATGCAGTAATATTTAAAGGTACAAAAGATGGATTATATATAATACTCAAAGAAGAAATGGATTTAGATACTATAAAGTATAATCTGGATAAGAAAATCAAACCTTCAAAGCGTTTTTTTGAAGGAGCAAAGGTTATGAATTTCAAGGGCAAGGAACTGACTCAGGAAGAGTTTAATGAGCTTAAGGAAGTTATGGAGCAGGAATACAGCATGACAGTAGTGGGAAACTACAGCGATAAAACTCATTTTGTTCAAGAAGAGCGTTCCGCAGTTAAGAAGCCTGAAATACTGGAACAGATTCCCTTTGAAAACGTGCACAAAGGAGAAGCGCTTATAGTAAGAACAACACTAAGGTCCGGTCAGTTGATACAATATAAAGGGGACGTGGTTGTGATTGGGGATGTGAACCCCGGAGCTCACATCAAAGCGGTCGGATCTGTAATAGTAATGGGAACTGTAAGAGGGATTATCCAGGCAGGAGCTAATGGCGACTACGGGGCATATATTGTTGCATATAAAATGCAGCCTTCTCAGCTGAGGATTGGAGATATTATTACAAGGTCTCCTGATGGAATGGGCAGCAAGTCAGACAATCCGGAGATTGCATTGGTTGAAAAAGGGATGATAGTTGTTGAGCCATATTTAAAAAATAAGTAATATTTGCGATATTAATTTGCTGATACAATAAATTATGGAGGTAGTATGATTGGTGAAGTAATCGTTGTTACATCGGGGAAAGGCGGAGTTGGGAAAACAACTACCACGGCTAATATAGGTACCGGTTTGACCCTTAAAGGGAAAAGTGTTGTTCTGGTAGATGCAGATATAGGGCTTAGAAATCTGGATGTCGTAATGGGGTTGGAAAATAGAATAGTTTATGATCTTGTGGATGTTGTGGAAGGTGTATGCAGATTGAGACAAGCGCTGATAAAGGATAAGAGGTATCCTAACCTATTCTTGCTTCCCGCAGCACAAACAAAAGACAAGAATGCTGTTAATCCCGAACAAATGCAAAAGCTTGCAACAGATCTTTCCGAGGAGTTTGATTATGTAATACTGGACTGCCCTGCAGGTATAGAACAGGGTTTCAAGAACGCGATAGCAGGGGCAAATAAGGCAATTGTAGTTACTACCCCGGAGGTATCTGCTGTAAGAGATGCGGATAGGATAATAGGACTTCTTGAAGCAAGCGGCTTAAGGAATCCCATGCTAATAATAAACAGGATTAAGATGGAAATGGTAAAACGTGGGGACATGATGAATATTGATGACATGATTGACATACTGGCTATTGATCTTTTAGGAGTCATTCCCGATGATGATTTGATTGTTGTTTCCACCAACAGAGGAGAACCTGTCATAGCAACAGAACAGTCTTTGGCAGGACAAGCTTATAGGAATGTAGTAAGAAGATTAATGGGGGAAGATATTCCATTTATGAATCTTGAATCTGATGACGGTTTTTTCAAAAAGATGGCGAAACTTTTTGGACTGAATAAGAAAAAGCAGTAAGGGGAGGTGTTAGTTGTGGACTTGTTTAAGTGGTTTAATAAAAGTACAAGCAGTAAGGATATAGCCAAGGAAAGACTTAAATTGGTGTTGATCCATGACAGGGCTAATGTATCTCCTCAATTTCTTGAAATGATAAAAGGTGAGCTGATTAAGGTAATATCGGATTATATGGAAATTGATGAAGAAGGACTTGAAATTAAGCTTACCAGAACAAAAAGGGAAATTGACGATTCAACGGTACCAGCCTTGGTTGCCAATATACCGATAAAGAGAATGAAAGATAAAGGTAATATTTAACAAAAAAAGAATGCATCGCATTCTTTTTTTATTTGGACATAATTCCATGGGAATATAAATATAAATATATTGATATATAAAGAACTATGGGAGAGAAAATATATGAATAACAACAATTTTGAAAATATCCCCAGGCCAAAGTACATAAAAGAATACAAGAAATTCGGTACCGTATTTGGACCACGAAAATATGGAGAAAAAAGTTTCTGGGATAGGTTTCTTTTGCAGTCCTTTGTATCCCTGGTTGCCATAGCTGCAATACTATTGGTTAACAATATCGATATAGGATTTACAAATATAATATCCAACGGAATCAGAACCACAATAAATTGGAATATGGATTTTTCAAAAGTTCTTGGAACTTTTAAAAACTTTGAGAATATAATACCAGAGGCAAAAGAAAACCTTGGAGTAGCTGAGGTCGGAATAGAAAGCTTCGAAGATAATCCGAGTTTTATCTTACCTGTGGAAGGCGAAATTACTTCGGAATTCGGTGAAAGAATCCACCCTGTGTTCAAGACCGTAAAGATGCACAACGGAATAGATATAAATGCAGAGATTGGCACGCCGATAAAGTCTTCGTCGGCAGGTACGGTAACAAAAGTGGGAGAGGATGAAATAAACGGAAAATACATAAGTATAAAGAGCGATAAATATGATGTTATCTATGCTCATTGCTACAAGATAATTGTTAAAGAGGGGCAAAAAGTTCAGCAGGGAGAAATGTTAGGGGAGACGGGAGATACGGGTATTACTTCAGGACCGCATTTGCATTTTGAGATACAAGAGGCGGGTAAGTCTGTCAGTCCTATGGAGATGCTTACCGAAATACAGTAACATCGGGTTTTTGCAGCCATACTCAGTGATATTGGGGGTTCACATTGTGAGGATAAAACTAAATGTGTTTTTTATCCTTTTTTTATTTGCAAGCTGTTTGGTAGGATGGGGGAAGCAGTCTTTGATAATGTTTGCCAGTGTGATGCTCCACGAACTGGGACATGTGTTAGCGGCAAAAAAGCTAAAAATCAAAGTTCATGAGGTTGAACTTATGCCCTATGGGGGAGTATCCAGGATGGAAGAATTATCAAGGTTAGGAGGCACCGCGGAAGCGGTAGTATCGGCTGCCGGACCTGCCACCAGTCTTGTATTGTGCCTGGTATTCAGGATTTTCAGTGCATATTCATGGGTATTTGAATCAGCTTACAGGTATAACCTGATTATATGCTTGTTCAATCTTCTGCCTGTAATTCCATTGGATGGAGGTAAGATTACAAGAAATTTGCTTTGTTTTTTCATAGGATATAGGCAGGCAACAAAAATACTGTCTTCGGCAGGGAAAATAGCAGCTTTTTTTCTTTTGGGATATAATATCTGTATGCTTGCAGCAGGAAGCAGAAGCGTGGCACTTATTATCGCAGCTGTGTTCATCTATATTGGTGCATTAAGGGAGGAGAAAAACAGCTCTTATTATTACCTATTTACCGGCAATAATACCAAAAACACAATGATAGCCAAGGAACGGATAAGAAAAAGGGTTATAAGAGTGCAGGAGGATACCCTGATAAGGCTGATTGTAAACAAATTCAGCCCTGCAGTTCTATGTTGCGTGGAAGTGACAGATGGGGAGGGCAGGGCAAAAAGAGTATTGAGTGAAGAGGAGATCATGGAGGGCCTTCTAAAATACGGATATGATGGAAGAATTGCACAAATAATTAATGGATAGATAAACTTTAAGTAGAATTTTATACTACAATTATGTAATAATATAAATTAGGTTACGAGGTTTCGGGGTTCGAGGATTAGGGCAGGGCTTCGAGGTCTTGGTAACACTGAAGACACGAGAAAAGATACCCGTGACAAAAGAATTGGAGGAATAAATGAAATACGATAATATTAAGGAGTTCATATATGAGGAACTGCTTCCCAATGTGGAAAAGCCGGGAAGATATATCGGAACAGAGTGGAACAGCGTACATAAGAATCCGGAAACGGCAGATATAAGATTTGCATTCTGCTTTCCTGATGTATATGAGGTTGGTATGTCACATCTTGGAATGAAAATACTGTATCACTTGTTGAATGATCAGCAGGATATTTTCTGCGAGAGAGTTTTTGCACCATGGCCCGATATGGAAGAAGAAATGAGAAAAAACGGTATTAAGCTTTTCGGGCTGGAAAGCAGGGACTTTATTGACAGCTTTGATTTTGTGGGATTTACACTTCAATATGAGATGAGTTATACAAATGTTGTAAATATGCTGAATCTGGCAGGGATACCCTTAAGATCCGGGGAAAGGGGAGAGGGACATCCTTTTATAATAGCCGGAGGACCTTGCGCATATAATCCCGAACCTCTTTATGACATTGTAGATTTTTTTATGCTTGGGGAAGGAGAAGAACAACTGCCGGAACTCATGGAACATTACAGAAGGTGGAAGAGTTCAAAGGGCACCAGAGATGAGTTTTTAAAAATAGCAGCCTCTGTCAGGGGAGTATATGTACCTAAGTTTTACAGTGTTGATTACAACGAAGATTCTACCATAAAGGGGATAAAAGCAATAAGCGGGGATATCCCCGGAAAAGTCAGGAAACGGGTGATAAAGAATTTGAAAGGTTCATATTTTCCTGACAAAATAGTAGTGCCTTTCATCGATATTGTGCATGACAGGATAATGCTTGAAATATTCAGAGGCTGTACAAGAGGATGCCGCTTCTGCCAGGCCGGCATGATTTATAGACCGGTGAGGGAGCGGGAAGTAGAGGAACTGGTGGAAATAGCAGACAAGCTTATTCAGAGCTCCGGTTATGAGGAAATTTCATTATCCTCACTGTCAACCGGTGATTTTTCAAAGCTTAATGAATTGGTAGAACGATTGATTTCCAAGTATCAGAGCAGCAGGGTAGGATTGTCTCTTCCTTCTCTTCGCATTGATTCTATTTCGCTGAAATTAATCCGGGAGGTCCAGAAAATAAGGAAAAGCGGCCTTACCTTTGCGCCTGAAGCCGGTACACAGAGGATGCGGAATGTGATCAATAAGGGAGTGGATGAAGAAGATCTGATTGATTCTGTTGGGGCAGCCTTTGAAAGCGGCTACAGCGGCGTCAAGTTGTATTATATGATAGGCCTTCCCACAGAGACCATGGAAGACATTCAGGGAATTGCAGATCTGACTTTCAAGGTAGTGGACAGGTATTACAAGGTGCCGAAGGAGAAAAGAGGAAAAGGTCTTAATGTGACTGCAAGTGCTTCATCCTTTGTTCCTAAGCCCTTTACACCCTTTCAGTGGGAGCCTCAGGACTCTATCAATACTCTCATGGATAAGCAGAGTTATCTGCAAAAGGCAATTAAGAAAAAACAGATTACATTTAATTGGCATGAGCCTTATGTCAGCTATATGGAGGCAGTGTTCGCAAGAGGGGACAGAAAGCTCTGTGAAGTACTGATAAAGGCATGGGAGTTGGGATGCAAGTTTGACGGCTGGGACCAGTATTTCAATTTTGGTGCATGGATGCAAGCTTTTAAGGAAACAGGGGTTGATCCTGATTTTTATACCGCAAGACGAAGAGAGCTGGATGAAATACTTCCTTGGGATCATATTAATGTTGGAGTAACCAAGAGGTATTTGCGGAGTGAATATAAGAAATCCCTTAAGGGAGAACTGACAAGAGATTGCAGAACTTCCTGTACCGGCTGCGGCATTAACCTGCTTCAGGAAGGCGGTGTCTGCAAATGATGTATATTAGACTGAAATTTACTAAGGGCGGAGAAGTGAAATATATATCCCACCTGGATTTAATGAGAGTATTTCAAAGAGCATTGAGAAGGGTAGGCATACCTATATCCTACAGTAGCGGTTTCAATCCTCATCAGGAAATATCCTTCGGAGCTCCATTATCCCTGGGAGTCACCAGTAATGCCGAATATGTAGATTTAAAGCTTGCGGAGCCAATGGATGTCAAAGAAATACAGAAGCGCTTGAATAACTCGCTGCCGGATGGAATAAAAATTATTAACGGTATTGAGATAGGGGAAAACCACAAGAGTGCCATGTCGGTTGTATCTCATTCAAGATACCTCATTAGGATTTATGCTAAAAACATATCTTCCGATGAGCTGAAGAAGAAAATTGAAGCATTTGCAGCACAGAAGGACATAAAGATAATGAAGAAACAGCCTAAGAAGGACTTTGAGCTTATAGAAATAGATATAAAACCCCTGATTATATATATGAAGCTTATTGAGTCGGACAATGACAAATATACAATTGACTGTCTCCTTGTCAGCGGAAGCAAAGGAAACCTGAAACCTGAACTGTTAATTAAAGCCTTCAAAGAATTTTCGGGCTATGATATTCAAAATGTAAGAATAAACAGAGAAGAAGTATATGGGTCGAAAAATGGTATTCTTCTGGATTTACTTGAATATGAAAATACGCAAAAATGACCGGAATCTGAATTGGAGGATGAAGGAGTATAAAAAATGAAAGAGATTATCATTGATGTGGGGTTCAGACAAACCCGTGTTGCCTTGCTGGAAAATAAAGAGTTGACTGAGATATATATTGAAAGACAAAGTAACGAAAGAATTACAGGAAATATATACAAGGGAATAGTAGAGAATGTGCTTCCCGGGATGCAAGCAGCCTTTGTTAATATTGGCTTGGACAAGAATGCATTCTTATATGTAAAGGATGCACTTCCAAATACATATTTTGATGAGGATGAGGAATATGTTAGTTCTGCACAATATAAGGATTATCAGATAGATGAACTTCTGAAGACCGGGCAGGAAATAATGGTTCAGATTATGAAGGAGCCTATAGATACAAAAGGTGCAAGAGTTACAACTCATATTACCTTACCCGGGAGGTTCACCGTGCTAATGCCCACGGTTGAATACATAGGAATCTCCAGGCGCATAGAGGATGACGAAACCAGGGAAAGGTTGAAAGAACTGGCAGAAAAACTAAAGCCGAAAGGTATGGGATTGATAATACGCACTGCTGCAGAAGATTGCACCGAAGCTGACTTGAGTAATGATATTGATTTTTTATTGAAGCTTTGGGACAATATTAAGCAAAAGCAAAAAACCGGAGCCACACCAAGAATAGTGCATAAAGATATCAGTATAGTATACAGAACTGTCAGGGATATGTTTACCAAGGATATTGACAGACTTATTATAAATAATAAAGAACACTATGAAAAGGTACGTGAATTCTTAACAATTATTTCATCACATTATAAAAATAAAGTTGAATATTATAACAAAAGCTATGATATATTTGAATTCTACCAGGTAGAGCCTCAGATCAGCAAGATAATCAATCGAAAGGTATGGCTGAAATGTGGAGGATATATAGTTATTGACCAGACTGAAGCACTTACTTCCATAGATGTTAATACCGGAAAGCATGTGGGTACGGTGGACCTGAAAGATACTGTGTTTAAGACGAACGTGGAGGCTGCAAGAGAGATAGCAAAGCAGTTGCGGTTAAGAGATATAGGAGGCATTATAATAATAGATTTTATTGATATGACGGATGCAGAGCACGAAAGCGCTGTTCTCGAGGCTTTGAAAAATGCATTAAAAAAAGACAGAACAAGAACCAACGTTCTTGGTATAACTCAATTAAGCCTGGTTGAAATGACTAGAAAAAAAGTGAGACAGCGAATTGAGAAGGTGCTGATGGCACCATGCCCATATTGCAAAGGCGAGGGAAGAATTTTATCCAGTGAGACAATTGTCAAGAAAATTGAAAAGGAAGTCAACAGTTTATTTTTTGATACAGGTGCCATGGCAGTTTTTCTTGAGATTCATCCGGATGTAGAAGAGTTGATAAACTATTATATAGATGAGGACATGTTTGAGTTGGGCAGGAATTATAACAAACCTGTATTTGTAAGGACTTCGGTTGAGCTTCACAGGGAAGGCTATACTGTGAAGGGTATAAGTATTTTTGAAATTGCAGAACTGCGCAAAAAAGGCTGCAGGGAAATATAAATACGGACACGAGACACGAGACACGAGACA
>JAQVFD010000199.1 GCA_028697435.1 Clostridiaceae bacterium | reverse complement strand
GGAACAGTATAGAGAGGATGGAATTTATATAAAAGCTGATGTGAATGAAATTAGCTTTGGAAGGCTGGGCAAGTATCTTATTTAATAATTCCCCCGACCGTCCTTCTCAACATCATCACATCTGTAATAATTTTCGCATTTTTCGAATTCATCCGCAGGACTGTTCTGTCTGCTTTGGCGGTATTTCATCACGCCTCTGGCCAACGCATAGGCAGCCAGCAATCTTCTGATCTTCATCTGTAGCCCTCCTTTCAGTTCTTAGTATTTTTCTCCTTAATCTTAGAGCATACTTCGTATATTCCCATAATAAACAGGAATGCTCCAAATACCTTTTTTAAGATACCGGAGTCCAGATTAACTGCAACCAGTGAACCAATGACAGCCCCTGTGCAGCCTGTGACGGTAAGCTTAAAGAACAAACCTTTTTCAATATTGTGCTTTCTGACATGCACACATAGGGCTGCAGCCGCAGATGGTATGAACACCAACAGATTAATACTTTGAGCTATTTGTTGTTTTGTTCCTATTATAATAGTTAACGCAGGTATAAGCAGAGTACCCCCGCCGATTCCCATACCGCTAATAATACCCGATGCAAAGCCAATCAATGTAATTAGCATTAAAACACCATCCTTACTGCGGCAATTATCATAAAAATGCCGAATATTTTTCTTAGGGCATAGATGGGGATTCTGTTCAGAATATTTGAGCCAAATAATGCGCCAATGACTGAACCGACAGCAACCTTAAGGGTAAGAGAAAGGTCCACCACATCGTATTTGAAATAGATAAATGAACTGATAAGGGATATAGGAAGTATTATAGAAATTGATGTTGCATGGGCTTTGTGGTCTTCTATATCCATGAGGAATACAAGACACGGAACCAGAATAGTACCTCCGCCGGAACCGAATATACCATTTACAAGACCTACTGTGAAGCCAATCAATGCAGTTTTAATCATATTTTTATTTTTCATAATAGCTCCGATTATTTTTTTGTTACTTTGTATTAATCTCTGCAATTACAATATAATTGTTGCATGGAAAGTAATGACAAATATACGCCGGAGTACCATCATTATACGCAATAAGGTTTACATCATTTTTTAAGAATGATATTATATTATAGATAGTATAATAACAACAATGATTTAAAACACTTTATATTGCCGGAGGTTTACAAATGATTAATGTTGATACAGTGATAAAGGAAGCCGAGGAATGGATAAAAAGTACCGTTAGGTCAGCAGGAGCAAAGGGTGTTGTGTTTGGACTTTCGGGGGGCATAGACTCCGCAGTTGTTGCTGGTTTATGCAAGAGGGCATATCCTTCCGATTCGTTGGGAGTGATAATGCCCTGCTATAGTAATCCTCTGGATGAGGAACACGCAATTGCCGTAGCTTCCGCTATAGGTTTGGAGACAAAAACAATAGTCCTTGATAAAGCTTTCGATTCCATGAAGGCTGCGCTTGGAGTTCAGGAAAGCGATCCGAAACTTGCAGTAGCAAATATCAAGTCAAGACTTAGAATGATTACATTATATTATTATTCCGGATTAAGAAACTATCTGGTGTCAGGTACAGATAACAGATGTGAATATACAATAGGCTATTTTACAAAATATGGCGACGGAGGAGCAGACTTCATGCCTTTAACCAGCTTTGTAAAAAGTGAAGTAGCAGAGTTGGCTTATAAACTGGGTATTCCTGAGGTTGTTATTAAAAAGCAGCCTACAGCAGGCCTTTGGGAGAATCAAACCGATGAGAATGAGATGGGTATGAGCTATGCAGAGCTGGATAATTACATACTGACAGGAAATGCTGAGGAGTATATCAGAAAAAAAGTAGATGCCATGTACAGAAGAAGTGAGCATAAGAGAACGGTGGCTCCGAGGTTTGTACCGTCGGAAAAGCAGGGAATATAATCTGAAATATTGATAAATTTTATGATTTGGGAGGTTGTTTGTTTATGTCCGGACATTCAAAATGGTCAAATATTAAACATAAGAAAGGCAAGGCAGATGCCGCAAGGGGTAAGGTATTCACCAAACTTGGTAAGGAAATTGCGATAGCAGCGAAAGCCGGTTCCGATCCAAGCAGCAACGGCAAACTTGCCGATGTAATAGCCAAGGCAAGGTCCAACAATATGCCTAATGATACGATACAAAGAGCTATAAAGAAGGGCTCCGGTGAGATGGAAGGCGTGGACTATGAGGAAATAATCTATGAGGGATATGCTCCCGGAGGTGTGGCAGTTATAGTAACAGCACTTACAGAAAACAGAAACAGAACAGCGGGAGATGTAAGACACATCTTTGACAAGAACGGCGGCAGCATGGGAGTCACCGGTGCTGTGAACTGGATGTTTGATAAAAAGGGTATAATTATAGTGGAAAATGACGGAAAAATTGATGAAGAAGAACTGATGATGCAGGCTCTTGAAGCAGGAGCGGAGGATTTCGCTGTAGAAGAGGACTCCTTCGAAATAGTCACATCCCCTGAAAGCTTCTCTGAAGTAAGGCAGAAGCTGGAAGCGGCCGGAGTGCCTATGGCCTCGGCAGAAGTTACTATGGTACCTCAAAACTACATAGAAGTGACTGCAGAAGAGGATGTAAAGAAGATTAACAAGATGATGGATATGTTTGACGACAATGACGACGTGCAGGACATTTACCACAATGCCCAGCTGCCGGAGGAAGAAGAGGAATAGCAATGTTAAGGAGCAAATAACTACAGTTGTTTTGCTCCTTTATTAATATGGTTACATTATTTCAGGTCAATATTGGTAAAGATATAATCAACACCGGTCTTATCACCCGTGCTCATATCAAGATAGCCCTCCATGTAATCTCCATGCTCGACTTTATATGTCCCAAGGTAGTATGAGTATCTGAAGCGGAGTACATAGTTGGGCTTGATGTCAGGCAGCTTTTCAGGTTCTTCCAATTCACCATTGGGAAGTATTGCCCTTACATAGCGCGGCTCGAATTTGAACGGTACTGATATTTTGTAGTCTATGCTGCTTTGACCTTCAGGAATGATTAACTTAACTTCTTTACCGAACTCAGGACCATAACCACGGCTTACAACGGACGGATCAGGGTTTGGATTAACAAGGGCAGCAATTTCAACGTTCAGACCACCTTTAGGAGCTACTTTGCCGTCAGGTATTATTACTTTTCCCGATATGTTATAGGATGCGTTTGATATAATATTCAGAGTTCTGTCGGTTCCGTTCCATTCAACTAAATAACCCATGTACTGCAGATCCTCTGCCGATATCATAGTCCTTCCTCCGATATTTACTGAATCAATTTGTTTTCCGTCAATATAGGTTTTAATATCAGTGTAATAGATTTTTCCAATAATATCTCCTATTCTTAATGGCTTTGCGGTAACAGTCACAAATGTGGCAGCCAGCAAGAATAAGATAGAAAGCAGAACTATGGTTTTCTTCACAATAATAACCCCCCGGATTTATTAATAATTGCATATGTATATTACAAGTGAATTTTATCATGTATTGACAATAATTGCTTCAAGTAAATATTTCCTTAAGGTTAATAGACGGAAAAAGAATATAATAAGTTCATATTTGTAGTAAAATAAGAAATAAGTATTGTATGTGATTTGTGAGGAGGTACTGAAATTGAATGGATTCATTTCTACATTTTTTGTATGCCTGATTACTTGCGGTATTTTCACATTCCTTTTTGCCGGTTTGATACTGAGTAACATTTGGTATATCACTATTGTAGTTGCATTTCTGTTAGCTGTTGCGATTACAATTTATATGAATCAGGAAACCAGGATTGAAGAGTTAGAAAAGAAAATGGAGGAATTATCGAATAACAAGCAGGATTAAGAAATATGAATTCAGCATGTAATTGAATAGAAGCGGCTCCATGCCCGCTTCTATTCAATTATACTCTTGAAAATCGCTGCTACCCTGTCTATAAAGCTCGAAGCGGATTTTATGGCACTGCTGAAGGTCGCAGGTGCTTCTCCCAATGAAATAAATTCGTGAATAAGGTCATTTGCGAGAATATACTCAGACTTTTTTATCTCACGCAAGGCTCTTTCATAACTATTCCTGCAGAGCTCTACGTCAACAGGCTCCCGGGTGCTAAGTTTCCATGCCTTGCTATTCTCAAACACACCGTCTCGTGACATCACAAAAATCTTTTCGTCATCTATAAATGAACCTTTAATCATATAAGTCTGGGATGCTACAAATCCACTTTTCGCATTCAGCAGGTCCTGACCAAAAATCTTTGGCCTGATTTCCTTTATTCCCAGCAAATTAAGCATAGTTGGCAAAAAGTCCATTTGTCCTCCTACTATGGTATTTGTTTCTATGATATCGGTACCGGGAATATGTAT
>JAQVFD010000198.1 GCA_028697435.1 Clostridiaceae bacterium | reverse complement strand
ATTCCAATTAATAAGTACAGGGAGGCATATATGATTTATTGGAGTGCTACTGTTAAAGACATCCCTGCAATATCAGAATTACAAAAAAAATACCACATTGCAACCATAAGCGAAGAAGATAAGCCTGACGGATTTGTCACAACCTTATTTACAGAAGAACAATTCAGGGAACTGATAGAAAAGGAAAACGGACTTGCAATAGCTTGTGATGTTGATAGGGTAGTATCTTATGTTATGGCTGCTTCTTGGCAGTATTGGTCAGCATGGCCCTTGTTTCAGCATATGATAAAGGATTTACCGAATGTTAAGTATCTGGGACAAATTCTTTCCACAGAAAACTCCTATCAATATGGTCCCGTTTGCATTCTTAAGGATTATCGGGGATCTGAAGTTCTCCCGAATATTTTTGAACTATCAAGAACCCAGATGTATAAAAGATATCCCATCTTAATTACTTTTATTAATCATATTAATCACAGATCTTATAATGCCCATACCAATAAACTTAAACTTGACGTAATTAAAAGTTTTGAGTTCAACAATAATCAGTATTATGAATTGGGATATGATGCATCAAAAAGAGTTTTTTCTTAAAAATTATATGATTTACAGTTGTATTTTGACATGATTTCAATATATTATTATATAAGGAGAAAAAAATACAACAATATTTTTAAGAATTATCGGAGTATCTATGAGCAATATTCCGACCATTACAGCATTTTACAGGAGAATACATATGAACAAAATCGGATTTGACAATGACAAATATCTACAAATGCAGTCAGAAAAGATACTGGAACGAATAGATGTTTTTGGCGGCAAGCTGTACTTGGAGTTTGGAGGAAAGCTTTTTGATGATTACCACGCTTCCCGGGTACTTCCCGGTTTTAAACCGGACAGTAAAGTGAAAATGCTGCTGCAGCTCAAAGATAAGGTGGAAATCGTAATTGCAATTTCTGCTGACGATATTGAAAGAAGCAAACGGCGAGGCGATTATGGGATTACATATGATCAAGATATAATGCGCTTGATAGATGCATTTCGTGAAATTGGTTTATATGTGGGCAGTGTTGTTATCACATGCTATCGCCCTAATTTTGCGACAGATTCTTTTCAAAAACACCTGAAAAGCCTGGGGATAAAAGTTTACAGACATTACCCCATTGCTGATTATCCCGCCAATATACCCCTTATTGTGAGTGAAGACGGATATGGGAAAAACGATTATATTGAAACAACTCGGTCACTTGTTGTTGTTACTGCACCCGGACCGGGAAGCGGTAAAATGGCAACCTGCCTCTCTCAGCTATATCATGAACACGAACGTCGCATAAAAGCAGGATATGCGAAGTTTGAAACCTTTCCGATATGGAATCTGCCTTTAAAGCATCCCGTAAACATAGCATATGAGGCGGCAACTACCGATCTTAATGATGTAAACATGATAGATCCGTTCCATTTAGAGGCTTATGGCATTACAGCCATTAGTTACAATAGGGATATTGAGATTTTTCCTGTGTTGAACACTATACTGGATAGAATTTTAGAAAAATCTCCTTATCAAAGTCCAACAGACATGGGAGTAAATATGGTAGGTTTTTGCATTACTGATGAAGAGACCGTGTGCAGAGCAGCAGAGCAAGAGGTTATTCGCAGGTACTATAAAACCCAATGTGCACAAAAACAAGGCTTAGCCGAAAAAGCTGAAGTATACAAACTGGAGTTATTAATGAATACACTGGATATTTCACCAAAGTGCCGTCCTGTGGTGGATGCGGCATTGAAGCGAGCAGAAGCTACTGATGGGCCTGCTGCAGCGCTGCAGTTACATGATGGGCGTATTGTAACAGGAAAAACCAGTTCGGTGCTGGGGGCTTCTGCAGCACTATTATTGAATTCATTGAAAGAATTAGGGGGCATCAACCATGACATGCACTTGATTTCCCCCATTGTAATAGAACCTATTCAAACTTTAAAACTAAAGCATATGGGAAATAGCAATCCGCGTCTGCATACCGATGAAATACTGATTGCATTGTCCATATGTGCCACTACCAATCCTGTCGCTGAGTTGGCAGCTCAACAGCTTTCCAAGCTGAGAGGCTGTGAAGCACATTCAACTGTTATTCTATCCAGGGTTGACGAAAATGTATTCCAGAAGTTGGGTATTAATATCACATGTGAACCCAGATACCAATCAAAGAAGCTTTATCATAAGTAAAAGAAAAAAAGAAGGGATGGAAAAAGGAAAACCGTCCCTTCTTGTTTTTCTTTTTCATCTGCCGTGACTTTTCTCTGCAGCTTCAGCATCTGCTTTGGTTTTATGGACTGTACCTCTTGGATGCTGAGGAGGAGCATAAATGGAGTACAGCTTAATGGGTATGTTGCCTGTATTAATTAGATTGTGCCATGTGCCTGCAGGTACGACAAAGGCAAAGTCATCACGGACTTTTCTTTGGAAGTCCAGTTTGTCTTTTCTGTCACCCATCTTTACAATTCCCATGCCTTCTTCAATACGTATGAATTGATCAATGTCGGGATGAATCTCCAAACCGATATCTTCCCCAACATTGATGCTCATTAGCGTAACCTGCAAATGCCTTCCTGTCCATAAAGCAGTGCGAAAGTTATTGTTCTGTTTGGAAGCCTCATTGATATTTACCACAAAGGGGTCCGGTCCAAAATCCATCAATTCGCCGGAATCGTCATCCTCTTCTGCTTCATAATCCATCATGGGACAGGGCATATGATAGGGCGGTAAACCACCGGGGAAATATGGACATGGCAACTTTTTATACACATTAATCCTTCCTTTCATAACTAATACTACCATTATATGCCTATTGCCTCATAATGTGAAAGCAAAAGGGATGGTTCTTTCTGCTTTTTAATATACATTCATTATATATTTGTTGACAATTTGACTTATTAGGCATAATATATATGTAAGTGAGTACTAACAAACATAAGGTGGTGTGAAATGATGCAAAAGGGAAATGCAAGGCAGGAAATATTGAGCGCTGCGAAGGAGATTTTCTCCGATAAAGGGTATGCAAGGGCAACAACAAAAGAGATTTCAAATGCTGCCGGTGTAGCGGAGATAACTGTTTTCAGACAGTTTGAAACAAAGGCAAACCTCTTCTATGAGACTATTTTGAATTATCTTATCAATCCCATGTTAAATCAAGAGGAATTGGATAAGCAAGGCAATGGAAGAGAAGTGATTTTAAATATCATGGAAGAAAGAATCAGTACTCTGCAAAATAATAGGGCTTTATTTATGACTGTCATCAATGAAGCTCAATACAATGATGAAGTTAAAAATATGTTGAAGAAAATTTACGTGAAAGTATCTAATGTGATTATCTTATCCTTAGAATCTGAGTATAAGGGTTTTAAAGGCATAGAGATAGAAAATGTCGCACGAGTGCTATTATCAACCATAGTAGGGGGGATAATCCTGGAGTTCGTAAGTCCGGATAAGGAGCCTGGGGATTCATATAAATTAATAGAAATAGTCAGTTCAATCATATAATATGACTAAATCCCTATATTTGCAGCATTTCATTTACTGCAAATATTACGGGTTATGTCACTGGATTACATTATTACATAGTATATTCGGAGGGGAAGTCATGCAAAACATTTCGCAATTTTTTAAACAAAAAGTAAGGTATATTCTCATTTTAACCGCTATTCTCGGAGTCCTGCTGTCAATCTATGTTTTTAATGGTGTTATCCTTGATAATTCAAGTATTTTGCAGGCAGCAGACGGTACATACGTGGAAGCATCGGGAAGTGTTGAGAATAACAGCATTATTATCAGCAGTGAAGTTACCGGTAATATGATTGAGATAGGGGTCAAGGAAGGAGAAGCAGTAAAGGCAGACCAGGCAATTGCCGAAATTGAAAATACCGGTCTCGCCAACCGATACGAAGGGGCAAAAACCAATCTGGAAATTGCAAATCAAAATGTTGCAGCCCTTGAGGATAATATAAGAAGCTATAAAGTACAAAACGAGAAATTGATTGCACAGGCGAATAGCGCATACCTTGCTGCGGAAGCAGAGTATCAAAAAGTTAGAGATGGGGCAAGTGAAGAAGAGATTCGTCAGGCAAAAGAAGCTGTTAATCAAACGGAAATAACCCGTACCTACTTAAAGGGTAATTTGGATCGCAGCAGTGTACTGTTGGAGGCGCAAATCATCCCTCAAGCAGCATATGACGAGGTTGAGAAGAACTACCAGATTGCTGAAGCTCAATACAATGCGGCGGAATCAAAATTAAATTTGTTGAAATCTATGCCGACACCTTCAAACCTAAAGGTTGCTCAGAATAAAATGCTTCAGGCGAAGTCAGGGTATGAACTTGCCATATCCAGCGGTGAGATGCA
>JAQVFD010000197.1 GCA_028697435.1 Clostridiaceae bacterium | reverse complement strand
CGGTTTTCATCAAGGGCGATAAAGGATAGGTTCAGACTGTTGCCTTCCGGACCAAAAAAGCGTGCAGCAAAGTCGTCCTGATCCATTGTAAGCGGAATAATATAATCTGAGAATCCAAGACTGAAAGCCTCGAATATTTCACTCATAGAGACATCACTGCAGGATTTATAATCTATCATAACAAGTTACCTCCTTAAATAATTGACAATCATATTGATATATTCCGAGATTACAGAGTCACTTAGCTTAATTCCCATGACGGCATCTGCAAAGCCAATGCCGTCTAAGGAAGTGAGAATTAGATATACGGTACTATTAGTGTCTAAATCCTGACGGAATTCGCCTTTTTGAACCCCTTCCAAAAGGAGCCCTTCTAAATCCTTTTTGAATTTATTGTAACGCACTTTAGCAATTTCGGACTTGGAGGAGTCCTTCGAGAGTATACTCCAGAATTCTATTGTAAAACAAATCTCCTGTTGGGTTGACTCGTTTTGAAGACCGTCAAGAGCCCAGCGAAGATAGAGTATAATTTTCTCCGTGGGGCTTTCAATATCGGTCAATTGCTTAACCCGATCGTTTCTCAGAAGAAAACGTTTCTCGGCAATTGTCAGTAGTATTTCCTCCTTACTTTTAAAATGTGTATAAATGCCGCCTTTACTGATACCTGAATATCTAACAATATCCTCCATCGAGGTTTGAGAATACCCCTTTGTACTGAAAATCTCAAAAGCCTTATCCAATATTTCTTGTTTACGAAGCTGAATTTTTTCCGGACTGATTTTAGGCATATTTATTCCTCCTCAAAAAACGACTGGTCGGTTTTTATTGTATTATAAAGCATATAGAGTAAATTATCAAGACTATTTTAGCAATATATGGTAAGATTTATCTTGTTATAATGAGGAGTAATATATAGCTGCAGCATGACTGTAAGCTTTCCCAAAAAATATTAAAATAAGGAAGTGCTTTTCCATTTTTGTACGTATATACAAATGGGTTGCTTAATGAACAGAGGGTGAATGAGTGTCTATTATAATAAAATTTACGCTTAAAAATATTAAAGAAAAGAAGCTAAGGACATTTTTGATCCTGCTTTCTATTATATTGTCCTCAGCCTTATTTTTTGCATCAACGGCTATTTCTACAACAGTGGAAATGATGATTATGGATCAAGTGCGAAAATATATCGGCAGTGCTGACATTATAGTGATGGCAGGGGAACGGGCAAAATCAGGTGCTATTTCTCCAAACCTACTTGATAACTGCCCGGATGGTGTGAAATATGCTGTTGGTATGGTACAAGGGGGAGGAGAGTATAAGGCAAATGGTGAGACTGTCCGAATAGGAATACAGGGCATTGACCTGGAAGACCTGAACAAGATGAATCCGATAATACTGGAGCAGCAGAATGAGCTTATTCCATTCAAAGGCAACAAGGCTATCATTGGAAAGGGAATGGCAGAAAAGTACGGATTGAAGCCCGGTGATACAATGGGAATTAATATGAACGGATTTAAAAAGTGGTTTATAGTATCGGGAATTGCACAGCCTATGGGTCCTTTTGCAGAGGACGGGGAAAATACATATATTGTTGTTCCGAGAGAAACAATGGCAGGGCTTTACGGTGACAAGGGGAAGGTATTTGAAATATATGTAGGCCTTGAAGATTCTTCTGATCAGGATATGATGGTAGAAGAGCTTTCAAAGGCTTATCCTATGTACAGAGTGGAGCCTACCATATCAAAAGCAATGATTAAGAGTGAAACCCAGCAAATATCGGGAATGTTTTTAATTATTGTTGCATTTGTTTTAATATTAAGCATGTTTATTATCTATACTTCTTTCAAAGTAATTATGTCTGAACGTCTCCCTGTAATAGGTACATTTCGAAGTATTGGCGCAACCAAAAAAATGACCAATCGTGTCCTGATGGCTGAAAGTATGATATATGGAATTATAGGAGGCATATTGGGGGATATTTTGGGAATAAGCATTTTAAAGCTTATTATTAGACAAATTACACCTATATGGGATTCGAATATTAATATCAAGACTTATTATACTCCGGGACAATTGATTATGGGATTCAGTGTTGGTTTGCTTCTGGCACTGATCAGCTCTTTTTTACCTATTAGAAAGGTGTCTAAGATTCCAATAAGAGATATTGTATTAAATTCCATGGAGAAAAAAATAAAAAAGAAGAGATGGAAGAGTGTGTCGGGGGTATTATTTTTAATAATAGGCATTTTAGGACCCAGGGTTGTACCCGAGAATATTGCAATAGTTGTAGATGTTATATGCATGTTCTTATTGGTGCCTGCTGTTGTATTGCTTGTGCCCATAATAACCAATGGCATTCTGAAGGCACTTCGATCAATATATACGATCCTCTTTGGAAATGAAGGAGTATTGGCTTCTCAGAACCTAAAGGATAATAAAAACAGTTTGAATAACATTATTCTTTTGGGAATGTCAATTTCAGTACTGCTTATGATTACTATATTGAGTCAAAGCATTGTTAACGATACTATAAATTATTATAGCGATTGCAAATATGATATATCTTTTTGGTCCTGGCCTATGGACCGTTCCACAGAAAGCAGGCTGCTTTCTGTGGAGGGAGTTGAGGATACATATGGAGAATATCAAAGATATGGGAATATTCAAATTGTGGGAAAAAATGCTGAGATTAGAGGCGTACTTGGGGTAAATAAGGCTAAAACCCTTGACTATATAGCTCTGGATATTGAGGGCAAAGCAGAAAAGCTGGCGGAAGAGCTGGATGAAGGAAGAAATATCATTGTTACTAATATATTTAAAGAGGAATTCGGAATTCAAAAAGGTGAGTATTTAAAGTTAAAAACAGAAAAGGGTATATTGGAGTATAAGGTAACAGGTTTTATTGAATCAAATCGTTTTGACGGGAAATTTGCGCTTATCGGTGAGAGATACTTAAAATCTGATATGTCGGTGAAGGAGTATAGTGAGATTTACATAAAAACAAATATAGATCCGGAAGAGGCATTAAAAAATATTCAGGAAAAGTTCAAGAACAGAAATCCATGGGTCAGGTCAATGAAACAAATGATGGAAGAAAACATGGAGGGGAACAGCAAGATACTAGGAATTTTTAAAGGCTTTGGCATTATGGCATTGGTTATATGTGTTTTCGGTGTATTTAACAATTTAATAATAAACTTTATTGATCGTAAGCGGTCATTGGCCATTATGCGCTCAGTTGGAATGAGTAAAAGGCAGACCATAAAAATAATTTTTATAGAGGCTTTTACCGGAGGCCTGATAGGCGGTCTCATAGGTATCATTATAGGGTTGCTTCTCGTATTGGATGTAGAAAAGACTATAGAAGCATTAGGCGGTTCTATGAAGGACTTCATACAGATTTCATGGGTTTCCTTGGTTGCTTGCATGGTCGGGGGGGTAGCCATTACCATAGCCGCATCTGTAGGGCCTGCCTTAAGATCTTCGAAGCTTAATATAATAGACGCCATTAAATATGAATAGGAGCGAAAGTATGGGAATGATGAAAAAAGTATTTATGATCCTTTGCATGACTGTAATAATTTTTTTTGCGGCAGGTTGTGAAAAAAAAGATGATTTGCCTGCATTAGCTGAGCAGGAGCAAGGACAGTCTGAAACTCCAACCCAGCAAACTGTTCAAGCCTTTGGAACGGTTAAGACAAAACAGAACAAGGGCATTATGGTAGATTTGCCTGCTTCCATTGAAAAAATACATGTACAAGAGGGGCAGAGGGTAAAAAAAGGTGATGTTCTGATTACATTAAGTTTAAAGGAAATTAAAGAACAGATTAAAGAGAAGGAGGACTCCTTGGAAATCGCCGAATTGGAATTGCAGAAGCTTATAGAAGACATAGGCGATAGGAATAAGGAGAATATTGATAATGAACCCGAAGTCATCCAGGCGGTAAATAATTTGGGAAAGATTCAGATAGAATATGAAAATCAGGAAAAGGATTTGAAGAATAAGGAAGTTTTGCTCAAAGAGGGGGCAATATCGCAAAAAGAATATGATGATTCCAGAGTAGTATTGGAGCAAAAGCAAAAGGAAATGGAGAATAGTAAGGTATACCTGGAGGATTTGAAAGACAAAAGGCGGATTTCCAATAACAAAAATTTACTGGATATAAAAATTAAGAAACAAAATATTGCCTCAATGGAATCACAGCTTCAAACATTAAAAGACAAGATTGCTGAAAGCGGTATAAAAGGGTATGAAATAATATGTGATATTTCTAACGGAGTTATTGAGAAAATCAATAATGCAGCCGGTGACCGTTTAAATTCCGAAAAACAGATTATGAGCATCCTGGATCTTGATACTCTGATAGTACAGGCTAATGTTGCAGAAGACTTTATTA
>JAQVFD010000196.1 GCA_028697435.1 Clostridiaceae bacterium | reverse complement strand
TGGTTCAATGTCCTTTGCAGGGGGTATAATGGGGGAATTGCGTGATAGTGAAATGGATAAGGCACACAATAAAGGCAATATATACTTTGAATATACAGGTCCTTTTGTTAATGAAGAGATTGCAGCAGGTGGAGTAGCCGGAACAGAAATGGCATTGCTTAAAAATGTAGGAAACGAAGGCAATGTGGAAACAAAAACTGCTAAGTTTCAACATGCAATAGGCATTACAAAACCCGGAAGAGATACAAAGATTGAAAATGCTTATTCCAAGGGAAAGATATATGGAAGCACTACTAAGCCTGATGGAGATATTTATGCAATGGGTCTTGGGGAGACAGTTGTTACCAACAACTTTTATTTTGGCGGAACGGTCAGGTATAAGGTTGGTAAATTGCAGGAACAAATCGGGGATGCTCTGGCAAATATTAGACCGGGGGACAAAATAAATATACACAACTACTGCTATTGGAATTCATCGATTGCTCCATTTCCGGGATATCCTACATTCAACAAGCCTACTGCCACATCCAAGGCTGTTAATGTGACTACCGGGAAGCTTTCTGCTCCTGTCAGCTTAGGTGGAAAGCAATATGACAATTTATCTGAAGCTCTCAATGCCTGGGTAGATCAGCATAATCAAGGATATCTTAGTTGGACCGCTGGTGAACAACCTGTATTTGACTGGGCATTTGGATATCAGATTCCTGATTTTATGAAATACACAAACAGGCGTGAAGGTAAATGGCTTAACACATCGGACTGGGCATATGAATGGATGGACAAAGCGGATAAATTGAATATAATCCCTTATCTCCTGCTGAATCAGGATATGACCAAAAGTATCACCCGAAAGGAATTCAGTGCTTTGGCTGTTGAGCTTTATGAGAATCTGAAGGGAAGCAAAGTAAGTGTTCATATGACAAATCCTTTTACCGATGTGGATGATACTGCTGTTACCAAAGCATATAATCTGGGCATTGTATCCGGAGTTGGGAAAGGACTGTTCTCACCGGATGCAGCTTTGACCAGAGAGCAGGCCAGTGCAATGCTTACACGAGGGTATAAAGCTGTTTACTGGGAGGGCTGGACCCTAAAAGAAGATTTGACTTATAGCCTGCATGTACTGGACACGGCAGGAGTAGTAGAATTTAATGATGACGGCCTCATAAGCGGCTACGCCAAAGATTCTGTCTACTTCATGGTAAAAAACAATATCATATCAGGCCTTGGAAACAACAATTTCGGACCCTCCCCAAGGGCAGGCATGGGTGAAAGCTACGGCACAGCAACCAGGGAGCAGGCATTTAAGATTGCAGTGGCGATGATAGAGAGATTCAGGTAGTTTTTTCTTTATTTTCAGACCATAATGATATATAATTTTATGTTGTAGACAAATTTTGATATTTTTTTCTTAGCTTAGTCACATCAATTGAGGTGGAATAATGAATAACAACTCTTCGAATAAAAGTAAACAGAAAGAGCTGATGAAAAGTCTCAGAAACTGCAATTTACTTCTTAAAAGAAATAGTATGATCACGGACTCCATCATGAAAATTACAAGTGAGGTTCTTTCCTCCGGTGAAATTGATTTTATACTTCATACAATATTGGAGAAGGCAATTGAAATCATACCCAGCGCTCAAAAAGGAAGCATTCTCATATATGATGGAAATGTCTTGCATTTTAACGCTACTCGGGGATATGATTCCGGAGATGAATTTGCCATAATCTTTAGGGATAATGATATGTCTCAAACAAAAATGAAAATCAGTAAAATACGACAAGCTTTTTTAAACCATCCATTCACATATTGCGGCAAAACAATTACTTCAATAAACTTTGCATGCGGAATTGTACAATTTCCGTCAGATGGATCAGAATTTCAGGATCTTATGAAACTTGCGGATATCAGGATGTACGAAGATAAGAGAATACAAAAAAAACCTGTTTGTTAACAGGTTGAGGTTATCGAAAAACTAAAGAAAATTATTGAGGAGAGTCCTAACAAAAAGGATTCTCTTTCTTTTTGTCGAATATATCTATGTAAGGAGTTGATAGATATGATGACACGTTGGAAAAAGGAAAATCAACAGCTCAAGCTGGAAATGGTGATGCTCGATCAGCTTGTTAAGCCAGATCACCTTTTAAGAAAAATAGATAAGTATATAGATTTTTCATTCATATATGACTTGGTAGAGCCTTTCTACGATGACAAAGGCCGTGCCTCAATAGATCCGGTAGTACTATTTAAAATGACACTGATACAGGCATTGGACGGAATTAGATCAGAGGAAAAACTAGTGGATGACATTCACCACAACATGGCATATCGTTGGTTCCTGGGATATGGCTTAACAGAAACTATACCGGATCATTCCACAATAAGTTACAGTCGCAAAGTAAGGTTCAAAGACAGTACGGTATATGAAGATATCTTCAACGAGATCGTACTGATGGCCATAAATCAAGGGTTCGTAAAAGGGAAAGTAGTCTACACAGATTCCACCCACGTTAGAGCCAATGCAAGCAATTCCAAGTTTGAGAACAGAATTGAGGAACGTGTGATAGAAGAAGATGAATCACTGCTAATGCTCATTAATGAGAAACGTGCATCCAAGGGTCAAAAGCCATTAGTCCCATCTGGTCCCAAAACAGAAAGTGTTGGACGCAAGGTCAGCACTACAGACCCTGACAGTGGCTATATGCATCGTGATAGAAAACCAGTCGGATTTTATCATTTAGTACACGGAACCGTAGATAGTGAGCATAATATACTCCTAAGTGCTCATGTAACCCCAGGCAATGTCCACGACAGCACAGTATATATAGATAATCTCGATGCTATGTTTGAAGCACTAGAGCTTGCTCCAAAGTATGCAGGGGCTGATGCAGGATATTTCAATTTGGATGTCCTGGAAGAATTGTCAAATAGAAATCTTACTCCTGTAATTGGCCCAAGGAAGTATTCCGGTAAGAAGGGAAAGAAGTCAAAATATTGGTTTGAATATCTACCTGAAGAAGATGAATATATTTGCTTTGAAGGACATAGGCTTTCATACAAAACAACGACACGCCAAGGATATGTAGAATATCAAAGCAACTCAGAGATATGTAAGGATTGTCCGAATCGAGATAAATGTCTGTATGAGAGCGGTGATAATGGGGAGATTGCAGATGACCAAACTCGTGTAATAAGAAGGCATTTAAAGGAACATTATGCAGATGAGGTTCGTGCCTTCATGAAAACAGAGAAAGGTAAGAAGCTCTACCAAAGGCGAAAAGAGACTATAGAACGAGCCTTTGCAGATCTTAAGGAGATTATGGGAATGAGATATGCACACTATCGTGGTTCACACTGCGTAAAAGCTCAGGTCTTGATGACCGGGGCTGCTTATAATGTCAAAAAGATAGCAATACTACTGGATAAACGAGAAAAGCAAGGCAAATGAGCACCTGCTTTTTAACTGTTTTGTATGTTATAGATGAAAAAGGTCTTGTTTATGCTGAATATCAGCTTAAACAGACCTTTTTTTCGATGGTCTCAACCTGTTTGTTAACAGGTTTTTAATTATATATCTTATTTCATCAAAAGCTCTATTTCGGTATCACAGCTGGGACATACCCCAATATACTTTCCATTTACATTGAAGAGTTCAAAAGCTTCGTTGCATTTACTGCACTTTGCTACACACTTTTTCATATATATAAGTGTACCGATATACTTAACCTTATCACCCTTGTACTTTTCGACTATCTTGTCATATGCTTTGCTTTCGCTCTTGTCGTACATCAATTCGTTACGAAGTGTTACAAACTTTATGTTTTCACCCTGCAAAGCCTTCCTGTTAGCTTCCAGTTCTTTAATCTCCTCTGCTATTTCAAAAATCCTCTCCTGATTGCAGTTGATTTTCTGGCTGAGCTCAGTCAAAATATCTATGCTCTTATGATAATTGAAATATAAGCGAAAAGCTTCCATATTGTTTTCCTTATGGTTGAAATCACTATGGCAGAATCTGCATTTATCCGTCTCGGGTATGTCAAAGCTCTCGACATAGGTATTACCAAGAGTGTCACAATATGGACACACAATTATATATATCCTGTCAACATAGTTCTCTTTTTCTAATTCGGTAAAAAGTCTTTCATATTCATCATTTGTCAAATCAAGCTGATTTATAGCATTGTTATATAGTACGTCATTTTCCTCGTAGGTAGCCAGAAGTTCGATGAATTTTTTGGCTTTATCCTGCGGAATCACCTTCTGTTGCTTGAGATACTCAATAATATTCATATTATTTCCTCCCCACCATAGTGCTGTTGTTTGCACCTCATGTAAAACCAAGTATATTTATTATCTTATTCTATAAATAATCAAAATATCCTTTTTATAAAAAACTTGTTGTTG
>JAQVFD010000195.1 GCA_028697435.1 Clostridiaceae bacterium | reverse complement strand
CGGCAGCCACATCAACAATGTTATATCCTGTTGCCAGTACTCCGATAAATCTTAAGTTGGGCATTTTCTCCATTGCACGTCTCGTAACAGGAGTCTTGTTGGTAAAAACAATTTCTGCATCGCCAACACTTTCCGCTACCATATCTTCATCTTTTTCATCATAGGATACGCGGTCATATACTTTTAATTCACCTAACTTTTCAAGCCCATCCCAGCTCAAATCCCCCGGATTCAGTGTATAACCGTCCAATATTACTATTTTCAAATATAAACACCTTCCTTTTATTATGAGGATATATAATTTGCCAAGGCTATTGAAAGTAATTTGCTATTTACGGAATCGGTCCTGGAGGTCATAACAATTGGAACCTCTGCTCCCACTACTGCAGAAGCCACATCTTTATGTCCGTAGTAAGTAATGGCCTTTGATAACACGTTACCAACCTGAAGATTCGGCACAACTAAAATATCTGCACATCCGGCAACTTCGCCCTTTATCCCTTTATGTTCCGCAGCTTCGGCAGATATAGCATTATCAAGAGCAAAGGGTCCATCCACTATTGCATTTTTTATTTGTCCTCTATCCGCCATTTTACTAAGTACTGCCGCTTCCATTGTATCATTTATGGCTGGGTTCACTACCTCAATAGCTGAGATCAATGCCACCTTAGGCTTCTCATAACCCAACTTCCTCGCCAAGGAAACAGCATTTTCTATTATTTGCTTTTTTTCAGTCAGATTAGGTTGTATAACCATTGCACAGTCTGTTACAAATTGAAGCCCTTCGCCAAATTCGGTATCAAAAACGGATATCTGGCTGATTATCTTCCCTGTGTTCAAACCCTTTTCTTTATTTAAAACAGCTTTAAGAAATGTACTGGTGAGAAGCAGCCCTTTCATCAAAGCTCCCGCTTCCCCCGAAATTACAAGGTCTACTGCTTTTTCAGCTGCCTTTTTGTTATCAGGTTCATCAATTATTTCACAATCACATTTCCTGTTGTTTTCAGATGCGATTTTCTCTATTTTGGTCCTGTCACCTAACAAAATAAACTCCGCAAGATTTAACCCTTGTGCCCTTTCAACTAATTCAAGTAATTCATCATCTTCTGCAGCTACCAAAGCGATCTTTTTCTTATTCATGTTTATTACGCTTTTTTTTAAACCCTCCATACTTCTAATCATATCCGCTTCACCTCTCTGCCAATTGCTAATTGTTTAATGAGTATCAGTTCATTGCCTCTAATTTAATAATATACTTATTATACTGTTTTGTCACATAATCTTGGATTTCCTTCTTTTGCTCCTTACTCAAATTCCCGAATCTTCCCTGAAACCCTATATATTCTTCAATGGGCTTTAACTCCTTTTGTCTATAGTTAATTGTAACTTTACCGGCTTCGTATTCGTATAAAATCCAGCAGCCGGTTTGTACAGCAGCCCTGGCTATTTCAATGGTCTTGGCAGGTTCATACCTCCATCCCGTAGGACAGGGTGTGTGAATATGAAGCAAAGACGGTCCATCAGTATCCTTTGCTTTTTGGACCTTTTTCTTTAGGTCATTCAGATTATTTATTGACGCAGTTGCCGCATAAGGTATATCATGAGCGATTGCTATCTGCATCAAATCTTTCCGGCCGGTCTTTTTTCCCGATGGAGTAGTTGTCGTGCCTGCAAAATATGGTGTAGAACTGCTGGCTTGTATACCGGTATTCATATATGCTTCATTATCATAACAAATATACAGCACCTTGTCCCTTCTTTCCAGAACGCCGGACAGGGATTGGATACCTATATCCACTGTCCCGCCGTCACCGGCAAATGCAAGTACCGTTGTATGCTTATTACCCTTTGCATTTAATGCCGCTCTAACTCCGGCGGCACATGCTGCGGTGTTTTCAAGATTTCCCTGAAATCCCGGTATCTTAAGTGCGGTTTCATTCCCAAATCCGGAGAATAATGCCGAACATCCGGGAGGAATAAGGATTATTGTATCTTCTCCCAATACTTCCAGTACATTTCTCATTATCAGTTCCATTCCGCAGCCCGCACATGCGCTTACCCCGTGAGATACCAGACCTCTTGAATTATGTTGAACATCATACATTCTTGATCACCTGCCTTATATCCATTGCGTTTTCTTTTAGGTCTATCCATGCAGTATGATTTTTCCTTTTACCTTGGCTTATTTCCAGCAGTTCATCAAATATCTTTTCTATGTTATCCGGTGATACATCTCTCCCGCCAAGTCCTCCGGTATAATTCCTAATATCGCAACTAATATCCTTCATTGCGGCACATACTTCACTCCAGACAGGTCCCCCCTGACCTCCGATACCGGCACTTCTGTCAAATACCCCAATACACCTTGTGCCCGATAAAATTTCTCTTATCTTTTCTGCAGGAAAGGGTCTAAATACTGTGACCTTTGCCAAACCTACCTTTTTACCCTTTTCCCTTAGTTTATTTACCACATGCTTTCCCGTTCCGCACATTGATCCTAAAGCTACTAACACCACATCCGCATCTTCTGTTCTATATCCCTCTACGATGCTATATTTTCTCCCGAACCTTTCCTCAAATTCTCTCTGCACTTGCTCAATTACTCCAATTGCATTGTCCATTGCAACTTTTTGCTGATATTTCATCTCCGTATACTCTTCGCTACCTGTTAAATCACATATAAACATTGGATCCTCAGTATCAAGGTAAGTGTTTTGGGATTTGTATCCGCCGATAAAATTATCCACAAGTTCTTGCTTAGGAACAACAATTTTTTGCATGGAGTGGGATAGGAAAAAGCCATCCAGGCATACCATCGCAGGTGTTAATACATCTTTATCTTCCGCAGCTTTATATGCCATTAAGATTAAATCAAACACTTCCTGTACATTTTCGCAGTAAAATTGCATCCACCCCATATCTCTTTCTGCCATTGCATCCCCATGTTCACACCATAATGTCCACGGAGCCGCAACTCCCCTGTTTACAACAGGCATTACAATAGGAACTCTGTTTCCCGATGTCATCCCAAGTACTTCATGCATAAGAGCCAGCCCATTTGAAGCTGTTGCTGTAGCTGCCCTGACTCCTGCAAGCTGTGCTGTTGTAGCTACCGACAGAGCTGAGTGCTCTGATTCAACACGAATATATTCTGCCTTCAGCTCTCCCGAAGCCACAAGGTCTGAAAGCTTTTCTGCTATGTTGCTTTGAGGTGTAATCGGATATGCTGATACTACTTGAACTTTAGCCATTTTCATGGCCTCAACCGCAGCTAAATTTCCATCCATCATCTTATAGGTCACTGTATCTAACCCCTCTCCACTACCATACTAATACATTTTACCGGACATTCATTTGCACAGATTCCACAACCTTTGCAGTAATCAAAATCAATTACTACACATTCGGACTGTTCCTTGATAATATCTATAATATTTGCCGGGCAGCTTCTTGCACATGTCCCGCACTTTATACATGCTTCATAATCCACCTTGGGACATAGGATTCTCCAGCTGCCTGTATTTGAGCTTCCGTAAACAGTTGCTACAGGCCCATATACCCTAAATTTTTGTGGTTTGGGCGTATGCTTCTCTTGCTGCTTTTGCATTACAGTCACCTGCCTTTGCTCCGAATGTTTCCCTAATCGCCTGCTCTATGGATTCAATTTTTACAATTCCCGTTGCTGCAAGGGCACCCAACATAGCGCTGTTAGGTATGGGTTTGCCGATATGTTTTATTGCTCCTGCTGTTGCATTTACATAATAGACATTCCTAAAGTGATAAGTATTTTTATACTCTTCGGCTATTGAACAGCTATTGGTATTTAGTACAAGAAACGTATCCTCATTTTTAAACTTTTCTATACTTATATGTTTACTGATCAAAGTATCATCCATAATCATCATTCCATCCAGTTCATAAAGAAAACAGTTCTTCAAAATCGGCTTGTTGTCTGCGACAATATCAGCATAAACCGGTGCTCCCCGACGCTCATGCCCATATGCGGGGATTGTAGTGGCATACCCGTTTTCATAAATTGAAACAGCAACAGAGAAAGTTTTTGCGGCCACAACTACGCCCTGACCTCCCACTCCATAAAACCTTATCTCTTTCAACGTTTTTACCCCCTTAGAAAATTAATGAGACATCCTCTTTTGCAAATATTGATTTAGAATCTGAGGATGTCTCAGAAGTAAGGCTGTCTATATAAGTTCTTCAAGTATTTTTTGGGCCTTCTCTGCGTTAAAGATACCGCATACACATGGCTTAGCAAGTTCTGCAGCGGCCTGTTCAATAGTTTTTATGCCTTTCTTTACATCATTTATCATTTTCTTTATAAGGTTAACAGATATCATAGCATGACCGCACATAGATGTAATTTCCAGATATTTCTCATCCGGAAGCCTGGCCTTATCTCCCCATAT
>JAQVFD010000194.1 GCA_028697435.1 Clostridiaceae bacterium | reverse complement strand
CATGTAAAAACTGAAAAGGTAATCGTATTCTGAAGAATATGAAAGCAATGCATAGACCGCCCCCAAAAAAGAAGCAATCATAAGCTTAACCTTTGAATGCCTGTATCTGGTAAGCTGTGCTGCACTCCATAAAATCAAATAATTCATAATTAAGTTTTCCAACAGTATTATGTCTGCATAAACGTATGTTTCCAACTTCATTCCCTTGTCTTTCATAGAATACGCCAAGACCACCAGTTATAATAAGTCAGCTGCTATCCGGCGTATTCTATATATATCGCTTATATCAATTATATAAAAAAAGCCATAAAATACCTGTCACTTTTAGTAGTCGAAAATAATAACAATATCATATTTATCGACAAACGTGCCTTCGGCAGGTACGGGGTTACCCGCATCTCATGACTTAAGTTCTATAACTAATATATATATTCTTGGGCAACAAAAAAAGAACCAAAAATTGGTTCTTTTTATAATCGCTTCTATTCCCCGGAACCCCGTACCTCGAAACCTCGAAACCCGTTTATTTATACCTATTCCTTAAGAAAGTCGGTATGTCAATATCTTCATTACCATAGCCGGATATTTTATTTCCGTCCCCTTTTCCATCAGGAAGTCCCGTAACTTCAATCCTTCTTTCGAAGGTGCTTCCGAAACCTTCTTCAAAGCCTGTTGCAATAACGGTGATCCTGATTTCATCCTGCATGCTCTCATCAATTACAGCACCGAAAATAATATTTGCATCAGGATCTGCCGACTGGAACACAAGGTCTGCAGCCTCGTTGACTTCAAATATTCCAAGATCTGCTCCTCCTGTAATATTAAGAAGCACGCTTTTTGCTCCTTCAATACATGTTTCTAATAGAGGACTGTGTATAGCCTGCTTAACGGCTTCTGCTCCTCTGTTTTCTCCGTTTGCCTTTCCTATTCCCATATGAGCATAGCCTTTGCTCAGCATAATGGTCTTTACATCTGCAAAGTCAAGATTGACAAGTCCGGGTACTGCAATAAGGTCAGAGATACCTTGCACACCTTGCCTCAAAACATCGTCTGCTACCCTGAAAGCTTCCATTATGGATGCTTTCTTATCGACAATCTGAAGTAATCTATCATTGGGAATCGTTACAAGAGTATCAACCTTTTCTTTCATTTCGGCAAGACCTTTTTCGGCTTGCATTTTCCTTACCTTACCTTCAAATCCAAAAGGCTTGGTAACTACCCCTACTGTAAGTATTCCCAGTTCTCTTGCTATCTGGGCAACTAAAGGCGCAGCTCCTGTGCCTGTGCCCCCCCCCATACCGGCTGTAACAAATACCATGTCTGCTCCCTCAAGGATTTTCTTTATATCATCATAACTTTCTTCGGCAGCTCTCTTACCGATATCGGGGTTTGCTCCTGCACCCAGCCCTTTTGTAAGTTTCTCGCCGATCTGTATTTTATTTGGAGCCAAGGACATATGTAAAGCCTGTTTATCTGTATTTATAGCATAAAAATCTACTCCCTTAAGACCTGCATTGATCATCCTATTTATTGCGTTATTTCCGGCTCCGCCAACTCCAACAACCTTAATTTGCGCAACAGAATTAATATCTACGTCAAATTCAAGCACAATATACCCTCCTATCAACAACTATTATATGAAAAAATAGTATACCAAATTGATTCACCTTAATATGTTCAACACATCTCTTGATTTTCCTTTATTTTTTTAAACTTTTATCGTTATTTTTTTTTGAATCCCATAAGTATATATCTTCTTATTATTGCAAAGTTCTGGAATAATCTCACTCCAAAGGCAAAAATAGCCGCATAATATATAGGCACTCCCAACTGGTCTCCTATATATGTAAGTATTGCAGCCAGTACTGCATTGCCGAAAAAGCCTGACATAAATATTTCAATATTGAAGGTTTTTTCTATACTGGACCTAATTCCCCCGAATACAGAATCCAGAGCTGCAAGAATCGCTACCGACATATAGCTCGAATACTGTATCGGTATAGTAATAGGTGACATTAATCCAATAACAATTCCCAACAATAGTCCAATAATAGGTATAATCATTCTGCTTCACCACCTTCAGCTTTCCTTTGATATCTCAACTTACCCAAGCTGTTATAGCCGCTTATAATAAGTTCATCTACTTTTTGAATTTCAACCTGTATACCGGTATATTCCATATAAAGCTCTATATAGCTGTCCGGAGCTAATGCCGATGCTTCAAGAACTTTTGGATCTCCTATCGCCCTTATGATAAAAGGAGTTGCATGTCTCTTGCCGTCAATATTAATTGTAGGACCTCCACACCTGATACTGGTAGTGCCTGTAACTCTCTCACCGTTAATTGAAATTGCTTCGGCTCCTGCCACTCTGAGCTCATTGACTATTTCAAGAATATCAATATCATGTATAAGGTACCATGCAACATCTTCTCCCGCAGCAATTTCCTTCTTGCTATCGTTTAAAGTCATTATAATCCCCGGTCCTCGAACTGCATAATAGCTTGCAATGTTCTTGACTTTTTCAAGCTCATTCCTCATAGTGCCATAAGCACTTCCTGTATTCTCCACACTTGCCTTATACTCAGCCAGCTTCATTGCCTGTTCACTAATGGAATCCTTAAGTTGACTGTTTTCCATTTCCACATTGCTGATCTCATTCTGCAAATCCAAGAGCTTTGGTATTGTAATAATACCTTGATAGGTAATATTCGATTTTAATTGCACTGCAACGATAAATCCTATAATTACCGCCAGTATGGATAAATAATAAATATATAGCTTCCTGTTCATATTATTGGGCTTCTCCCTCATCAACAACTTCTGCATACTTTCTCTGAATAACTCCGTTGTATTTTGTAATCTTTATTAGCTCTCCCTGTGTAATTGTCACTGCTACCCCGCTGTTCTCAAGCTTTTCTACTATTCCTTCCCTCATTCTTAATGCAGCTTCTAATGTCTTGGGGTTTCCAATGGCCTTAAACAAAAATGGGGGGGCATAGGAAACTGTGTTTATATTAATGTGTATTCCGCCAATCTGACGGATTTCCGAAGTGGATATTATCCTTTGATCATTAATTGATACCGCTTCGGCGCCGGCAGCGTTAAGCTCATTCAAAAGCTCCAGCAGCATTGAATATGAAATCAGGGGATAATTAACCTTTTCACTGAATTTCAAGTCATCTACAACAACCGTAAGACCCGGACCTTCAATGTCCTCTATACCTGCAATTATTCTTGCCTGATCAAGTTCTTCTTTTAGCAGTTTTGCATATACACTGCCTTGGGATGCAGTATCTTCATACTCTTTGATCTTTGATTCATAATCATTTTTAACATTCAGCAGCTTGACATTTTCTTCCCTAACTTTCTTAAGCTGCGCCGCAAGCTCCCTTGCCCTATACTCAGATACGGGGCCGACTCCCTGCTTTACAGTCCTGAACTGGAGCGAAACCATAATGCCAAGCACCAGACATACTATTGCGACTGCAATTTGATATTTATAATTCTTCATTCTTTAGTCCTCCTACTGTACCCCTATTCATCAATCCGGTTTAAAAACAGGATTTCCATCATGACTCATTTCTATAGTGCCTTTAATACCACTCTTTTTAACGTCTTCAACTATTGACTTGGCAAAACTAATCTTGTAATCTAAGTTATCGGCAGAACCTAAATTTGCTTTTATACCCTCTTTGATTTTCAGCTTGATATCTGATAAGTCAGAAATATCAATTTCAGAAATCATATTCAACATCTCTGCATTCTTTACCACCTTAATAAGCTGGGTTGTCGTGGAAAACTGCTCTTCGTTCTCAACCTTCAGGAACTCTCCGACCTTGAAGGTTTCAAACTTCAGTCCCTTCACTACCGGTAAATCCACCCGCTTTATTGCAGGGTTAATTTCCAGTATCATTCCTTCCTCGTCAATATTGAGATAGGACCCTACATAGGGTACATAGACCATTATTTCTCTTTCTATTATGTCAATTACAACCCTATCGGGAAGAATCCTATTAATCTTAATCATTTTGACGTAAGGATTTTGAAAAATACTCTTCATTGAGTTTCTTTTATTAATTCTGAATATATTCTCACCGTAGTATATTGATGAAAGCTTTATTATTTCTTCTCTTGTAACATTATTATTCCCATTTACGCCCAAATACTTTATTTGAAAAAAGCTGGAAGAAAGAAAAAAAGCAGCAAATATACAAATTATGAATAACAGAACTACATATTTAAATCTTCCTCTCATAAACTCACTTCCAATTCAATGAGTGCTTGTCTCCGGTAAACTTAAAAATTAACACTGCACGCAGTTACTAATGCATACAGGTTAATATTGTAAATGAACTATACCCTGTGTATGTCAGCACCTAATTTTACCAGTTTATTTTCTAGTTTATCATATCCCCGGTCTATATGCAATTTAACA
>JAQVFD010000012.1 GCA_028697435.1 Clostridiaceae bacterium | reverse complement strand
ACTGGAATTGCAATACTTTTCATAACTCACAGATTGGATGAAGTTCTTGCTGTTGCCGACCACTTAACAATAATGCGTGATGGTGACCAAGTAAGCCAAATGAAGAGGGAAGATGCGACTCTTACCGGTATTGCTCAAACTATGGTTGGCAGAAAAGTAGAAAGAGTTGTTCATGAAACAAGGGAACATGAAGATAGCAGTGAAATAGCAATGAGTATAAAGGATCTTACTGTAGATATGCCCGGTGAGGTTGTAAAGGGTATAAATTTGGAAATAAGAAAAGGCGAGATCCTTGGAATCGGAGGACTTGCAGGACAAGGCAAAATAGGCATTGCTAACGGTATAATGGGACTTTATAAAGCCTCAGGGGAAGTATATTCCGGAAGTACCAAGTTAGAGTTGAATAATCCTCGAAAAGCAATAGAAGATAAGCTTGCCTTTGTATCAGAGGATAGAAGAGGTATAGGACTTCTGCTGGATACTTCCATTGAAATAAATATTGCTATTTCAAGCATGCAGATACAAAATAGATTTCTCAAAGGGCTTTTTGGACTAAAAGCTTTCAGCCTTAAAGATGATAAGTTAATTAGAGAATGGGCACTTAAGATGATACAGGATCTTGATATCAGGTGCACCGGTCCTACACAAATAACACGCAGGCTCAGCGGCGGCAACCAACAGAAGGTGTGCATAGCAAGAGCCCTTACATTGGAACCGGAAATACTTTTTGTATCGGAGCCCACAAGAGGAATAGACATAGGTGCAAAGAAACTTGTATTGGATTTATTGATTAAACTGAACAGGGAGCTGGGTATGACTATAGTCATGACCTCCAGTGAACTGGGCGAGTTAAGGTCAATATGCGACAGAATAGCAATAGTATATGACGGTAAACTGGAAGGCATTCTCGGGCCGACGGATTCTGACGTTGATTTCGGTCTTATGATGGCCGGTAAATACAATGCAAAGGAGGTTGTGTAAATGAAGGGCTTTTGGAAGAAGATAACGGATAGGTATGGATATCCCAAGGTCTTCATTACGCTGTTTCTGATAATACTTTGCATACTTGCTGTGGTTCAGAAGCAAAACCTGCCTGGACTTCTTAAGGATTCATTGGTCAGGGTAGGAATGAACGGTATACTTGTTCTTGCTATGATACCGAGTATTAATTCCGGTACCGGCTTGAACTTCGGATTATCATTAGGCATACTTTGCGGAATACTTGCCGGTTGCATAAGTATTGAATTAAACCTTTACGGAATGACAGCCTTTTTTGTAGCAATCTTGATTTCGGTGCCTTTTTCTGCTGCCATTGGGTACGCATACGGTTTATTGCTCAACAGGGTAAAAGGCGATGAAATGACAATAGGCACGTATATGGGCTTTTCCATAGTGTCTCTTATGTGTATAGGATGGCTGCTGCTGCCTTTTCAAAGCCCCGAGATGATTTGGGCTATTGGCGGAAAAGGTCTGAGAACTACAATTGCATTAGCAGACAGGTTTGCTAAAGTAACGGATAATTTCATGTCCTTTAAAATTTTAGGCGAACCGGTTCCAACAGGTACACTTCTGTTTTTTGCATTGGGATGTTTGCTAATGTGGATATTCTTAAAAACAAAAACCGGTGTTGCTATGATGGCTGCAGGTGACAACCCCAAGTTTGCTACAGCAAACGGGATAAATGTAAACAAACAAAGAATAATCGGATCAATGTTGTCTATGATTATCGGGGGAATTGGAATTATCGTATATGCACAAAGTTTCGGGTTTTTCCAGCTGTATACAGGACCTTTGATGATGCCTTTTATGGCAATATCGGCCATTCTTATAGGGGGGGCATCAGCCAAAAAGGCTAATATTTCCAATGTAGTATCAGGAACTGTTTTATTCTTTGCGTTGCTTGCCATTTCACTTCCTGTAATAAATAAGATGATGCCTGAAGGGAATCTCTCCGAGGTTGTACGAATTATAGTAACCTATGGCGTTATTCTATACGCATTAACCAAGGTAGGGAGGGACGAATAGTATGAGTATGCAGTTGAATATTACAAATAAAAAAGAAAAGAATAAGACATCCCTGATAAAAGTTTTGACAAATTATTCAGTTCCTATTTTGTTTTTAGTCATATGTCTTATCGGAGTATACGCATCAAAGCTGAATTCAATATACATATTAAATGAAATAGCTGTCAGGCTTTCCAGAAATCTATTTATGGTTCTGGCGTTGATTATACCTGTTATAGCCGGAATGGGTCTCAATTTTGCCATAGTAATAGGGGCAATGGCGGGGCAAATTGGACTTATCGCAATTAAGGTATTTGATTTAGGCGGATTTCCCGGTTTTATGATGGCGTTATTATTCGCAACGCCTTTTGCTCTACTGTTTGGATATGGAACCGGATTGATACTGAATAAGACAAAAGGCAAAGAAATGATAACCAGCCTAATGTTGGGCTTTTTTGCAAACGGTCTGTATCAATTGGTATTCCTAACATTTATGGGAACAATAATTCCTGTTGATAATCCGGAAATAATTTTAAGTGGCGGAGTAGGATTGAAAAACGCTCTGGATCTAAAGCTGATACAATACGCTATAGATAATTTAGTCAGACCAAATATCATGGGAGTAAGGATTCCTGTAGTATCGCTTCTTCTTGTGGTAGCATTATGCTTTGTCATTAAGTTCCTGGTGAAAACCAAATTGGGTCAGGATTTCAGAGCACTAGGCCAGGATATTAATATAGCTGAAGTCTCCGGAATAAAAACTGATAAAATAAGACTTATAGCAATCACAATTTCTACTGTTCTTGCAGCATGGGGGCAGGTAATATTTTTGCAGAATATAGGAACCCTAAATACGTATAACAGCCATGAACAGGTTGGTATGTTTGCAATTGCAGCATTATTGGTAGGAGGAGCCTCCGTTACAAAAGCTACAATAAGTGAAGCAATAGTGGGTACTCTTTTATTTCATACATTGTTTATAGTATCGCCCTTTGCAGGAAAGAACCTTTTCGGTGATGCACAGATAGGCGAATATTTCAGATCCTTTATAGCTTATGGTGTAATTGCGGTTTCTCTTGTACTTCATGCTTGGCAGAAATACATTAACGCAAAGAATAGAGAGAAGTTAGAGTAGACAGAAAAATGTTTACTACAATTTGGAGGTGATTTTTTGGAGATTGATAAAACCGTAGAGTCGATGAAAAATGATATAATTGCTGATGTTCAGGATATTATCAGCTATAAAAGCATTGAGTCAAAACCTGAGCCCGGTGCACCATTCGGCATAGAGATGAGAAGATGCTTAGAAAGAACTCTGGAAATATGCAAGAAGTTGGGATTTAGGACAGAAAATTTTGATGGATATGCAGGACACGCCGAATATGGTGAGGGAGATGAAATAATCGGCATACTGGTCCATGTGGACGTTGTTCCGGAAGGCTCAGGTTGGTCACATGAACCCTATGGCGGAGAAGTATATGACGGAAAAATATTCGGAAGAGGAACCATAGATGACAAAGGACCTGCAATTGCAGCAATATATGGGTTGAAAGCAGCAATGGATTCCGGAGTGAAATTTAACAGAAGGGTACGGATAATTATCGGATGTGATGAAGAGAGCGGAAGATGGGGCTGTATGAAGCATTACTTTAAGCATGCGGAGACTCCTATGTGCGGATTTTCACCTGATGCCGATTTCCCAATAATAAATAGTGAGATGGGAATAATAATACTCAAACTGGAAAAGGAATTTGAGCAAAATAAGGAAAGCCAATGTGGCGGATTAAGAATAAAGAGTATAAAAGGCGGAAATAAGGTCAATATGGTACCGGACTATTGCGAATGTGAGCTTGAAGTCAAGAAAGATTTTACCGACAGAATTATAAAGACTGTAGAATATATGAATAAAGAAGAAGACAAAAGCTTTGAGCTTGAAATGCATGATGATAGGTGCATCATTAAGTCCTATGGTGTATCAGCTCATGGAGCCACACCGGATAAGGGCGTAAACGCAATTTCGCAGCTGATCTCATGTATATGCAAGCTTCCCCTTTGTACATCTGCCCAGACCGATTATATTAATTTTCTGGAGTCTCATATCGGGATGGAGACAGATGGAAAATCATTCGGAGTTGCAATGAGCGACGAAGTATCGGGAAAGCTTATATTTAATTTGGGAACAATAGATATGAACGAGAAAAAAGGAAGCGTTGGTATAAATATCAGATATCCTGTAACAAAATCAGGAAATGATGTATATGATATACTTAGGAAAAAGTCCTCCGATGCCGGAGTAAAAGTCATTGAAGGTGACGGCAAGGACCCTTTGTATGTCCCTGCAGATAATTTTATGATAAATATATTGCAGAAGGTATATGAGGATGCGACAGGTCAAAAGGCAAACTTAATATCCATCGGCGGAGGTACTTATGCAAGAGCTATAAAGAATGCTGTGGCCTTTGGTCCACTATTCCCGGGGAAGGAAGAAACTGCACATCAGAAGAATGAATATATTGAAATTGATGATTTGATGATGTGTACAAAAATTTATGCGAAAGCAATATATGAACTTGTCAAATAGAAAAAATTCCTTGACAAGGAATTAGCTTAATGTTACTATGTTATAGCAATAGAAAAATACTGAATATATTGATTCAAGAAGAAGTTCCACTTCTCACCTTACGACACTGTCAGTAAGGTTATAGACTCAAGATATTACTTGAGGGCAGGTGGATAATTCTACCTGCCTTTTGATTATGTTTGGAGGTGAAAGGTTATAAGTAGTAACAAAGACTTACAGATTAACGAAGAAATCAGGGACAGAGAATTAAGAATAATTGATGCAAACGGAGATCAGTTGGGAATAATGTCTTCCAGACAGGCTTTAGAGTTAGCAGCAGAAAGGCAACTTGATCTTGTTAAAATTGCGCCGCAGGCAAAACCTCCGGTATGCAGAATTATGGATTATGGCAAATTCAAATTTGAGCAGAGCAAAAAAGAGAAGGAAGCCAGGAAGAATCAGAAAATCGTAAACATCAAGGAAATTCGTTTCTCACCGACAATTGAAGAACATGACTTGAGCGTAAAAGCAAAAAATGCTCAAAGGTTTCTGCAGGATGGCGATAAGGTCAAGGTAACAATCAGATTCCGAGGCAGAGAAGTGGATCATGTTAGCTTTGGTCAAAAAGCTCTGGAAAGATTTTATGATATAGTTAAGGATTATTGTGTAGTTGAAAAACCTGCCAAGCTGGAAGGCAGAAACATGATAATGGTCTTGGCACCAAAGCAGTAAGCAGGGTAATTATATATGAATTTTTCAGCAATTCAAAATATGAACAATACAGAAGGAGAGGATTTTTAATGCCTAAACAAAAGACCCATAGAGCATCAGCAAAAAGATTCAGCTTTACTAAGACCGGTAAGGTAAAAAGAGCATGTGCATATAAGTCGCACATTCTTACCAAGAAGACTACTAAGCGTACGAGAAAGCTGAGAAAAGGCGCTTATGCGACTGACACGGAAGCAAAAATGATAAGAAAATTAGTTCCATACAAATAATAGACAGGGAGGCAGCAGAAGATGGCAAGAGTAAAAAGAGCAATAAATGCGCATAAAAAGCGTAGAAAAATACTTAAACTGGCAAAAGGATATGTGGGTGGCAGGAGCAAAAAATATAGAATAGCCAACGAGACAGTAATAAGGGCTTTAAGATTTGCATATATTGGCAGGAAACTGAAAAAGAGAGATTATCGTAAGCTTTGGATTGCCAGAATCAATGCAGCAGCTAGAAATAACGGTATATCATACAGTAAGCTTATAAATGGACTCAAGCTTTCCGGTATTGAAATTAACAGAAAGATGTTATCTGAGCTTGCGATAAACGATGCTGCAGCATTTACAAAGCTTGTTGATGCAGCTAAGGAAAAGCTTAACGCATAATAAATGTATTTTTAAAAAAGGCCGATAAGGTCTTTTTTGTATTTTCTATCCGTGATAAATTAGAGCATTAATGTGAAAATTATATATGACTTCGCTATTGAAACAGTATATACAACGGAGTGATGATATAATGAAATTCAGCTTAATACGTAAAAAGATTAAAATGACACCGACACAAATAATAGTAATCGGATTTGCCACAATGATACTTGTCGGCACTTTGCTTTTGAATCTGCCGGCATCATCCAGAAACGGACAGTCGGTTGGGTTCATAAATGCATTGTTTACAGCAACCTCATCAGTCTGCGTTACCGGTTTGATTGTAGTGGATACAGGTACTCACTGGACGGTATTGGGTCAGGTGATAATAATGCTTTTGATACAGGTAGGCGGCTTAGGATTCATGACTATGTCTACTTTATTTGCTCTGCTGCTGGGAAGGCGGATTACACTGAAAGAAAGACTTCTGATACAGGAATCTTTGAACCAGTTCGAACTGGAGGGGTTGGTCAGACTTACGAAGAATATAATAATTGCAACCTTCGCCATTGAGTTCTTAGGTGCAGTATTTTTTTCTATCGCATTTATACCGGATTATGGACTGAAAAAAGGAATTGCTTTTGGAGTATTCCATGCAGTGACTGGATTCTGCAATGCCGGCTTTGATCTTATCGGAGACTTTAGAAGCTTTACACCATATGTCGATAATTATATTGTGAACATAAATACAATGCTTCTTATTATAATAGGAGGTCTGGGGTTTTCGGTATGGATGGATATTTATGGGGCAATAAAGGAAAGAAGCTTAAAAAATGTTTCACTTCACGGCAAGGTGGTAGTGTCGACAACCATAATACTAATTTTGTCAGGTGCATTATTTATATTCATAATGGAGTTTAATAATCCCTATACAATCAAAGATTTATCCGTATCAGGGAAGGTGCTGGCTTCGTTCTTTCAGTCCGTATCTCCAAGAACTGCCGGCTTCAACTCTCTTGATATGACAGCGCTTACGGTTCCGACTAAGTTTATGATGGTCATTCTGATGATCATAGGAGGCTCGCCGAGTTCTACGGCAGGTGGAATTAAAACAACCACAGCCGCAATACTTTTTCTGACAGTTATTTCAGTTGTCAAGGGAAAGGAAGACCCTGAGGTATTTGAAAGGCATTTCTCAAAATACTTGGTATATAGGGCAATGGCTGTTGCATTTATAAGCTTGTGCCTGATTATAATTGTAGCAATGCTGCTATCAATAACTGAGGATGTGGATTTTTTGACTATTATTTTCGAAACGGCTTCAGCCTTCGGCACTGTTGGACTTACCTTAAGCTACACGCCAAACTTGAGTCTTTTTGGGAAAATAATAATTAGTATGACTATGTTTGCAGGCAGGGTCGGACCTCTGACAATAGCATTAGCTTTAGCTAGAAAAGCTATTAACAACAGAGGAAATGTCAAATATCCCGAAGACCGGATTATGGTAGGATAGAAAGGATGAATATTGTATGAAGCAATTTGTTGTAATAGGTATTGGACGATTTGGAGAGGCTGTTGCTGAAACATTGAGTAATTTAGGTCATGAGGTCCTGGTTATAGACACGGATGAGGATGCAATTCAGAAAATATCCGATAAGGTTACCCATGCAGTCACAGCTGACGCTACTGATGAAAGCGTATTAAAGTCTCTTGGGGTGAGAAACTTTGATGTTGCTGTAGTAGCAATAGGCTCTGACATACAATCCAGTATCATGACTACACTTATGCTAAAAGAATTAGGAATAAGATATGTAGTTGCAAAAGCACAGAGTGAGCTTCATGCGAGAGTACTTATGAAGATAGGTGCAGATAAGATTGTATCACCCGAAAAGGATATGGGCATGAGAGTAGCTCATAACCTGATATCATCAAACATACTTGACTATATTGAGCTTTCGGAAGAGCACAGTATCATAGAATATGCCGTGCCCGAAAGCTGGATAGGAAAGGATTTAAGGGATATCAATATGAGATTGAGATATGGGGTAACAGTTGTAGCCATAAGAAATATAAACTACGAAAAAGTCAATATATCTCCAAAGGCTGATAATGAAATCAAAGAAGGAGATATTATGATTGTCATAGGAAACAATAATGACCTGAAGAAACTTGAAAGGAAAACGGAGTAAGAAATATGAAAGAAATGATTGAAAGCAGTGCCAATAAAACTATTAAATACATAAAGTCCCTTACGATGAAAAAATATAGAGATGAGCAGGACAAGTTCATAATCGAGGGAGAAAAACTGATTGAGGAAGCCCTGAATTATAAGGTGCAGATTTCAACGGTTTTAGTCAGCGAGAGTTTTGCTGCAAGTAACAAGTACAACGAATTTGCTGTAGTATTCAATGATAATAATATACCTGTTTATTATACCGAAGATAAAATTTTTAAAAGTGTGTGTGAAACTGATACTCCTCAGGGAATACTGGCTGTTTCAGCTAAACCGGAATATGATATTGACAGTATTATCTCAAAGGATGAACTTTCACTTATACTGCTGAATGAACTTAGAGATCCGGGCAATGTGGGGACAATCATTAGAAGCGCTGATGCCTGTGGACTGGATGCAGTCATAATATCAAAGGGAAGCGTGGATTTATATAACGGAAAAACAATTAGGGCAACCATGGGCTCCTTGTTTCATATGCCTGTCATTCAGGGACTGGATACTCAGGACACATTAGAGAAGCTGAAAAACAATGAGGTTATAACCATCGGGGCAGACCCCCACAGCAGTGAAAGCTGTATAGATCTGCTACACTATAAGAAGTCGGCAATTATAATAGGAAATGAATCACAGGGAATAAATAGCGATATTAAGTCAATACTTGATATAAACGTGAAGATTCCAATGCCGGGAAGGGCGGAATCCCTGAATGCGGGAATAGCTGCATCTATTCTGATGTATGAGCTTTATGTGAGAAAAAGGGGCTGTCCCGCGCAATAGAATTAAATAAAACTTTTTGATAGAAAAGAAGGATAAAAATGGAATATATAGAATTATATATCATAAAATGAAAATTTATGGAGTGATATGATGATATATAAGACTAACACCTGTGCTTTATACGGCATTGAAGGACATGTAATTGAAGTGGAGGCTGACTTGTCCAATGGGCTTCCGGGGTTTGACATAGTGGGACTTCCCGATGCAGCTGTAAGAGAGTCAAGAGAAAGGGTAAGAGCAGCAATAAAGAACTCGGATTTTCTGTTTCCCCAAAAAAGAATTACCATAAACCTTGCTCCTGCCGATATAAGAAAAGAAGGCTCTATCTTTGATCTTGCAATCGCAGCAGGGATACTGAGAGCATCAATGTATATATTAAATGAAGCCTTAGAGGGCTTCGCTTTTTTGGGAGAACTGTCATTGAACGGCAGTGTCAAAGGCATAAAGGGAGTACTGCCCATGTGCCTTTCTTTAAAGGAAAAAGGTTTGAGGAAGTTAATACTGTCCTGTGATAATGCCGATGAAGCTGCTCTTGTAAATGACATGGAAATATATCCCGTGGAAAACATCATGGATATGGTGGATTTCTTGAACGGAAAGAAAGTTATAAAACCTCATAAGGTTGATTTGGAAGGTATTCTAAAAAATAACTCTACGGAGGAATATGATTTTGCAGATGTACGGGGTCAGAATACCGCAAAACGAGCATTGGAAATAGCAGCGGCAGGAGCACATAATGTAATTATGCTTGGCCCCCCGGGTTCGGGAAAAACTATGCTGGCAAGAAGACTTCCCTCCATATTACCGGATATGACTTTTGAAGAAAGCCTGGAAGTGACCAAAATATACAGTATAGCGGGATTACTTAAAGATAAGCTTTATCTGGTAACAAGAAGACCTTTTCGTTCTCCCCATCATACTATGTCGGCAGGATCACTTATAGGAGGAGGAAGAGTGCCTCACCCCGGGGAAGTATCACTATCTCATTATGGCGTATTATTTCTGGACGAGATGCCTGAGTTTTCTAAAAATGTGCTGGAGGTTCTAAGGCAGCCTCTGGAAGATGAGTGTGTGACAATTTCAAGGGTAGGAGGTACAATAACATTTCCTGCGAAACTGATGCTTGTAAGTTCTATCAACCCTTGTCCCTGCGGCTATTATGGGGATGCATCGGGAAGGTGCAACTGCAATCCTGCTCAGATAAAAAACTATCTTGGCAGAATTTCGGGACCTCTGCTTGACAGAATAGATTTGCACATAGAAGTACCCCCAGTGGGATTCAATGATATATCCTGCAGCGCAGCAGAAGAAAGCTCCGCTGCCATGAAAAGCAGAATAAACAAAGCCAGAAAAAGGCAGCTTGAGAGATATGAAAAAGACGGTATATACTTTAATTCACAGCTGAAACCAAAGCAGATACCAGCTTACTGCACCATAGGGAAAAAAGAAAAAGAGCTATTGAAGAATGCCTTTGAAAGGTTTAACTTAAGTGCAAGAGCATATAATAGAATATTAAAGGTAGCCAGAACTATTGCAGATCTGGAAGGAAGTGAAAATATAAAAACTGATAATATTGCTGAGGCTATACAGTATAGAAGCCTGGACAGAAAGTATACATTATAGATCATTTTTCCGCTAGTGCCTGAACTTTTATGTTGCACAAAAAAGTTTTGCACTTATATGACTAAATCCCTATATTTGCAGCATTTCATTCACTGCAAATATTACGGGTTTTGTCACTAATATGGAGGTTTAATAGATGAATAATAATCGTGATATTTGTTCAGTAATAGAAAAACTACCAAACTACACCAAACTAATGATAAAACTATATAAAAGCTCTGATATAAGGCGGGGACAAAAGCTTTTGCTTTCTGCAGGTATAGCTTACAGTATTTCGCCTATAGAGCTCATACCCGGTATTATACCTGTTGCCGGGCAGTTGGATAATCTTATCATAATACTGCGTTGCCTAAAGAAGGTGCTTAAATCTTCAAATGCAGAAGTACGGGAGAAATATTTGAAAGAAGCAGATATGACAATTGAGGAGATAGACGAAGATATTAATATCTCTGTTGATACATTGAAATCCTTTGGGAGAGGAACTGTCAAGGTAGTTTCAAATACAGCTAAATTTACTGGCTACACCATAATGCATCACATAAAAGAAATTAATAATAAGAGGATTTAAAATAAAATAGTAAAATCAAAAACCGGAAGCATTATGCTACCGGTTATAAAATAGGAGGGGGAAGAATTAATTATAGTATTATCCTTGATGATTTTATTATATCAGAACATTGTTACAAAGTTGTTATCATAGTGTAACAATTCGATGAAGTTTGTAACAAAATTGTATCTAAAATATGTTATTACAGGAAATTTGATATACAATACCATTTACAGGGGGTTTATATGACAGAAAAAAAATATAATATGTGGTTGTCTTCTGTGCCCGGAGTTGGAAGCAGGACCTTCATAAATCTTATTAAACACTTTGGTTCTGCTGAAAATATATATCAGAGTTCATTTTCAGAACTAATGGACTCGGGGATTATCAGTGAAAAAACTGCAGAATCCATTTCAGCAAATAGGGATAAAGAAAAAATAAATGAATATTACAGAGTTGTGAAAAATAATGGTATAAGAGTATATACCATATTTGAAAATGAATATCCCAAGAACCTGAAATACATATTTGATCCACCTCCTGTTCTGTATGCAAAAGGAGAGTTATCAGAATCAGATGCACTGGCTGTGGGTATTGTAGGTTCCAGGAAGGCAAGCGATTATGGATTGAAAACAGCTCACAGGATAGCAGAACGTTTGGCTGAAGCAGGTATAACAATAGTAAGCGGAATGGCTCTGGGAATTGATTCTGCAGCCCACAGGGGAGCTCTTGCAGCAAGAGGCAGGACAATTGCAGTCTGCGGATGCGGTCTGAAGTATATTTATCCTTCAACAAACTTTCAACTGAGCCAGGATATTCAGAAAAACGGTGCTCTGATTTCAGAATACCCCTTCGATACAGAAGCATTTCCTGCTCAATTTCCTGCAAGGAATAGAATTATCAGCGGTTTGTCTTTAGGGGTCATTGTAGTTGAAGCAGGAGAGAAAAGCGGGTCTCTTATTACTGCAGATTTTGCCCTTGAGCAAGGACGGGAGGTATTTGCAGTACCCGGGAATATTACTTCGCCAAACAGCAAAGGTACAAATGAATTGATAAAATATGGTGCAAAGCTTGTAAGCAGGATAGAAGATATTACGGAAGAATTGAATATTGAAGTAATATATAAAGGAAATACCAATACTAATTGTAACGAAATTAATGATATAAATGAAAATGAGGCTATTATTTTGAAATACCTCGACAGAAAGAGCGGGGATAAAGATAGTATTACTGCAGCAACAGGGCTTCACCCGGCTAAAGTAATGGCGGCGTTGACAATGCTTGAAATCAAAGGACTTATTCAGCAAATTGACGGAAATTATCTATTAGTTTGATTTTTGCTAATTTTCTGTTATAATATGACTTGAATTTTTAAAATGGGGTGAATTATTTGAAAACATCATTGGTAATAGTTGAATCACCTGCAAAAGTGAAAACGATAAAAAAGTTCCTGAGCTCAAGTTATAAGGTAGAGGCATCAATGGGGCATATCAGGGACTTGCCGAAGAGCCAACTGGGTATTGATATAGAAAACGGTTTTGCGCCTAAGTACATAACAATAAGAGGCAAGGGAGAAATCACCGAGAAGCTTCGTAAGGAGGCAAAAAACTGCGACAAAGTATATCTTGCCACTGACCCTGACAGGGAAGGGGAGGCCATATCATGGCATTTAGCTAATATACTCAACCTGAACACGAAAGAAGTTTTAAGGATTGAGTTTAACGAAATAACAAAGTCAGCAGTGACTAAAGCTTTGAAAGCTCCCAGAAAACTAAATTTCAGTGTAATAGATGCACAACAAGCGAGAAGAGTATTGGACAGACTTGTAGGATATAAAATCAGTCCTCTGCTCTGGAAGAAAGTCAAGAAGGGTTTGAGTGCCGGCAGAGTACAATCTGTGGCTGTAAGGCTTATTTGTGACAGAGAGGATGAAATAAGGGAATTCGTGCCTAAGGAGTATTGGTCTCTCATAGCAAAGCTGAATGAACCTGACACAAGGAAGAATTTTGATGCAAAGTTTTTTGGCACAGAAAATGAAAAAATCGAAGTCTCAAGTGAGGATGAAATGAATAAAATCCTTGAGGCAATTAAAGGCGCAATATATACTGTTAAGCGGATTAAGAAAGGGGAGAAAAAAAGAAATTCTCCAAATCCCTTTATAACAAGTACTCTTCAGCAGGAAGCCTATAGAAAACTTGGATTCACTTCCAAGAAAACCATGATGATAGCACAGCAGCTTTACGAAGGTGTGGATATCAAAGGAGAAGGAACACTGGGGCTTGTTACTTATATAAGAACAGATTCAGTCAGAATATCCGAAGAAGCAAAAGTTGATACTGCAAAATACATTACAGAAAAATTCGGGAAGAATTATCTTGCGGGGGAGATGAAGCAGAACAAGTCAGGAAAGAAGGTTCAGGACGCTCATGAAGCAATAAGACCTTCTTCGGTATTTAGAGAACCGGATCATATTAAAGACTCACTTGATAAAGAGCAATATAAATTATATAAGCTTATTTGGGAAAGGTATGTGGCAAGCCAGATGCAGGCTGCTGTTTTTGACACTGTCACAGTGGATATAGAAGCGAAGGGTTACATTTTTAAAGCATACGGAAGCATCATGAAGTTTCAGGGTTTTATGAGGATTTATAAAGAAAGCAGTGATGAGAAAGAAGAAGAGGAAGTATCTCTGCCAAACCTTTATGAAGGGCAACAGTTGAAACTTAAAAAATTAGATCATAAACAGCATTTTACAGAGCCGCCATTAAGATATACGGAAGCTACCCTTGTGAAAATTCTTGAGGAAAAGGGTATAGGACGGCCAAGTACCTATGCTCCGATAATATCAACCATACTTGCCAGAGGTTATGTAATCAGAGAGAAAAAATACCTTGTTCCCACGGATTTGGGAGAAAAGGTGACAGGTATTATGAAAGAACATTTTTCCGATATTGTTAATGCAGAATTCACTGCCAATATGGAGGAAAAGCTGGACAAAATAGAAGAAGGAGAGAAAGATTGGGTTCAGGTAATTAAAGAATTTTATGAGCCCTTTGATATAACATTAAGAAGCGCAGAAGAAAAGATCGGAAAAATTGAGATACAAGATGAAGTAAGCGACGTTATCTGCGAACTATGTGGCAGGAACATGGTTTATAAGCAGGGCAGATTCGGCAAATTCCTTGCTTGCCCGGGATTCCCCAACTGCAGAAACACTAAGGCAATAGTCGAATCAACAGGTATTGGCTGCCCGAAATGTTCAGGAGAGCTTATTGCGAGGAAGACGAAAAGGGGCAGGAAGTTTTACGGATGCAGTAAATATCCGGAATGCAACTTCGTAAGCTGGGATGAACCTATTGCTGAGAAATGTCCCCGATGCGGCAGTCTGATTGTAAAGAAGCACAGCAGGAAGGGTTTGGAATATAAGTGTATAAATGAAACATGTGATTACAAAAGGTCAGAAAATTACGAGGTGAAATAGTCTTGAATAAAAAGGTCATAGTTATCGGCGCAGGTTTGGCAGGAAGTGAAGCAGCATGGCAGCTTGCAACCAGGGGCATAAAGGTAAGGCTTTATGAAATGAGGCCTAAAAACAATACGCCGGCACACCATACGGAAAAGTTCGGAGAATTGGTTTGCAGTAATTCTTTGAGATCCAATCAGTTGGAAAATGCTGTAGGATTACTGAAAGAGGAAATGCGAAGATTAGGTTCACTTATAATAGAATGTGCCGATAACAATGCACTGCCTGCCGGAGGTGCATTAGCTGTAGACAGGGAAGGGTTTTCCCAGGAAATAACTGACAGGATTACCGGTAACCCCAACATTGAAATCATCAGAGAAGAAGTAGCTGACATTCCTGAAGATGAATATGTGATTGTAGCAACCGGACCCCTTACATCAGATAAGCTTTCTTTCAGCATAGGCTCTTTGATGGACAATGATTATTTATATTTTTATGATGCCGCCGCTCCGATTTTGACATTTGAATCAATTGACCATGATAAGGTGTTTAGGGCATCAAGGTATGACAAAGGAGACAGCGATTATATTAATTGCCCCATGTCAGAAGAAGAATACATGAATTTTCATAAGGAACTTGTTAATGCAGAATTGGCACCTCTTAAAAGCTTTGAAAAGGAAGTAGTCTTTGAGGGCTGCATGCCTGTAGAAACTATGGCAAAGAGAGGCTTGCAGACATTGCTTTTTGGACCCTTAAAGCCTGTGGGTTTAACTGATCCGGGGACAGGGAAGCAGCCCTATGCTGTTGTACAGCTAAGGCAGGATAACAAAGAAGGTACTTTATATAATATTGTAGGTTTTCAAACGCATCTGAAATGGGGAGAGCAGAAAAGAGTTTTCGGTATGATACCCGGGCTTGAAAATGCAGAGTTTGTTAGATATGGAGTAATGCATAAGAATACTTTTATAAATTCACCCAAAGTGATGAAACCTACACTTCAATTCCATGATAACGAAAGATTGTTTTTTGCCGGACAATTGACGGGAGTTGAAGGCTATGTTGAGTCTGCTTCTTCCGGATTGATTGCAGGTATAAATATGGCCAGAATCATTAATGGAGCAGAACCTGTTGTATTTCCCGAAACCACAGCTCATGGGGCTTTGTGTAGATATATTACCGATAATACAATAAAGGTATTTCAACCGATGAACGTGAATTTTGGCATATTTCCACAACCGGAATTCCGCATAAGAAATAAAAAAGAAAAGAGCGCTTATTATGCTGAAAGAGCATTAAATGACTTAGGAAAATTTATTCATCTGAAACTGTAAGTGGTTGAAAAATGAATATTCATGTGATATATTGAATTTAGTGAGTTTTTAGACTTTTGTGAATATTAGAACATCTACGGGATAGATTAACTGGAGGAGAATTATGTTTCATGGTACAACAATAGTTGCAGTCAAAAAAAATGGCAAAGGCGCAATTGCAGGTGACGGACAGGTTACTCTGAGTCAGAGCACAATAATAAAGTCAACTGCAAGAAAGGTGAGAACACTATTTGACGGCAAAGTGATAATTGGCTTTGCAGGTTCAGTATCAGATGCCTTTACTTTGTCGGAGAAGCTGGAAGAAAAGCTTGAGCAGCACAGCGGCAACCTTAGAAGGGCGGCAGTTGAGCTGGCTAAGGATTGGAGAAGAGATAAAGTATTAAGACAGCTGGAGGCTATGCTTATTGCAATGGATAATGAAACTTTATTAGTCATTTCCGGAAGCGGAGAGGTAATTGAGCCTGATGATGGTGTAATTGCAATTGGTTCCGGAGGGAATTATGCGTTGGCGGCAGCTAAAGCATTGACTCAAAATACGGATTTTCAGCCCAATGAGGTAGTAAGGAAATCCTTGGAGATAGCTGCCTCAATTTGTGTATTTACTAATAATAACATCATTGTAGAGGAATTATAGGAGGAATCTATGAGTGAGTTAACTCCAAAACAAATAGTATCAGAGCTTGACAAATACATTATAGGACAAGATAAGGCAAAGAAATCAGTGGCTGTTGCTTTGAGAGACAGGTACAGGAGAAATCTCCTGGATGATGAAATGAGAGCAGAGGTTACTCCTAAGAATATATTAATGATAGGACCTACCGGAGTTGGAAAAACAGAAATTGCAAGAAGGATGGCAAAGCTTGTTAATGCTCCTTTTGTTAAAGTAGAGGCTACAAAATTCACTGAGGTTGGATACGTAGGAAGAGATGTTGAATCAATAATAAGAGATCTTATTGAATTCTCAGTAAGGATGGTTAAAGCGGAAAAGATATCTAAGGTTAATGAAAAGGCATTTGATTTGGCGGTAGAAAAGGTTGCCGAGATACTTGTTCCTTCTTCAAATAAAAGCAGCATTCCAAAGAATCCTTTTGAAATGATATTTAATTATGGAGGAAGCAAAGAACCTGAGGTTGATGCAGAAGCAAAGCAAAAGGAAGAAAGCTTGGCTTCCAATCGTTACTATATCATGCAAAAAGTTAAGAATGGAGATTTGGACAGCCAAAATGTAGAAATTGAGATTGAGGATACATCAGGACACAATATAGAAATGCTATCAGGACCGGGAATGGATCAGATGAGCATAAACCTCCAGGATATGTTTGGAGGCATACTTCCCCAAAAGACGAAGCGCAGAAGAGTAACAGTTAAGGAAGCATTAAAACTTCTGACGCAACAGGAAGCCCAAAAGCTGATTGACATGGATGAAGTAATTGAAGAAGCCGTTAAGAAAGCTGAAGAGAGAGGAATTATTTTTATAGATGAAATAGATAAAATTGCAGGGAAAGGTAATATTGGTGGTCCCGACGTATCAAGGGAAGGGGTACAAAGAGATATACTTCCTATAGTTGAAGGCAGTACTGTGATAACAAAATACGGACCCGTAAAGACAGACTATATGTTGTTTATTGCTGCAGGTGCCTTTCATGTGGCTAAAGTATCCGATTTGATACCGGAACTTCAGGGAAGATTCCCTGTAAGAGTTGAGCTAGACAGTCTAAGCAAGGATAATTTTATAGAGATACTGGTTAAGCCCAACAATGCACTCGTAAAGCAATATAAGGCTCTTCTCAGAACAGAAGGAATAAATATCAGCTTTGAAGAGGAAGCTATTGAAGAACTTGCGGCTATTGCAGCTTTTATGAACGAACAATATGAGAACATAGGAGCCAGGAGACTCTATACAGTTATGGAAAAGCTTTTTGAAGATATTTCTTTTGAAGCGCCTGATATGAAAAATTGTGATTTGAATATTACTAAGGACTATGTACAAAAGGCATTTATTCATGACATTAGAAGAAAAGATGTTAGTAATTATATTATATAATAAGGAGGAAAAATATGAGTTCTATACTTTTAGAAAAGATGAGGAAAGTTAATAAGGTACTGCAGACATCAGGCACACAATCTGTTTCCTTTCATGATTTAAGCAAAATACTTAGTGAGGTACTTAATGCAAATGTATATATATTGAGCAGAAAAGGAAGGATATTAGGATATTCTTTAGGAACGTCGGAGGAATGTGAATTTTTAAAGAACGAACTGTTGACAGAGAAAAAGTTTCCTGAGGAATACAATAAATCTTTACTCTCGTATCATGAAACAAGATCAAACCTGATAAACAAAGATAAGCTGTGTGTTATTGACAATAGAGAAAAGTGCGATATGGGTACTAATTATTCTACTATAGTTCCTATTAACGGCAGCGGAGAAAGACTCGGTACAATGATGCTGGCAAAGTATAATCAGGAATTTAATGATGAAGACCTTGTACTGGCGGAATATGGAGCAACAGTAGTCGGATTGGAGATATTAAGATCCAAAAATGATGAAATTGAAGAAGAAGCCAGAAAGAAAGCAGTTGTTCAAATGGCAATCGGCACTCTGTCTTATTCGGAATTAGAAGCCATCGAACATATATTCAAAGAGCTGGATGGAAATGAAGGATTGCTTATTGCAAGCAAGATAGCTGATAAAGTGGGAATTACAAGGTCAGTGATTGTTAATGCTCTGAGAAAGTTTGAAAGTGCAGGTGTAATAGAATCGAGATCCCTGGGAATGAAGGGGACTCACATCAGGATTCTAAACGACAAGCTATTGGAAGAACTGAAAAAAGTGAAATAAAATCACAAAAAGGATTAGTCGCTGCTAATCCTTTTTTCATGAAACTGATTATTTAGCCGATAATATGAATGGCAGTTAAATTTTTGTAAATAGTGTAGTTTATTCTTGAAATAACAGAGGAAATGTAGAATTTGTGTCGAAATATAAACCGATTAGCTATTTTTATGGAGGTTCTTGCTATGATTGACAAGATAAACAATAAGACCGTAACGCTCGAAAAGGCTCTTGACGCAGCCTGGTTGAGAAATGAAGTAATTTCCAACAACATAGCAAATGTTAATACCCCGGGCTTCAAAAAATCCTATGTCAGATTTGAGGAGTATTTTACTGATGCACAGGAGAAGTTTAAGATATCCGGTAACAAGAAGGATCCGAAGTTTCTCCCTATAGGCAAGGATAGGGTTATGTCAGTTAATCCTGAAATTGCACAGGAGAGCTTTACTTCAATGAGAAGAGATGACAATAATGTTGATATTGATGTAGAAATGGCGGAGCTTGCTAAGAATACAATAAAGTATAATGCGCTAATAGCTCAGATGTCAAAAGAATTCAGTAAAATAAAATTAGCTATCAATGGGAGGTAATTATAATGGCATTTTTAAGTTCAATCAATGTTAGTGCTTCCGGATTAACTGCAGAAAAGCTGAGAATGGATGTCATATCAAGAAATATCGCAAATGTAAATACAACAAGAACCGCGGAGGGGACTCCTTACAGGAGGCAAGTTGTAGTTTTTCAGGAAGATGAAAATAGGATGTCATTCAGTGATTATCTTACAGATGCCAGCAGGAAGCTTATCGGTTCCGGAGTAAAAGTTGTCGGTATTAAGGAAGATAAAACTCC
>JAQVFD010000193.1 GCA_028697435.1 Clostridiaceae bacterium | reverse complement strand
ATTGTTTATTGATTACCTGAAGACTATTGATCCTTCCTATACAATGGAATATGAATGGCAGCAGCCTAAGAACAATAAAATTTTTGACCAATTATCCGCAGATTCACTGAAAGAAAAAGGTACATTTGCGATGACATTGATTCAGGACGGGAACCAGATTGAAAGTAAAATGGTTCAGACCGGTATCCTGAAAACATTTGTTCCGGCAGAATGGGCTAAGGCTAACGGCACAACAGCAGATGATTACAAAGGATATCTGCCGTTGCAGACACTGAATAAGGTATTTATGTTCAATAATACCGGCAGTGCGGTTTATAAGAATTGCTGGGACTTTGTAGACAAAGATGTTCATTCTCTTTATATGGATATTGATTCGGAAATAGTCGGAAAGAACTTTTTGTATATGCTGACACAGGATAAATATGCAGCTTGGTTAAAAGAAGCATATGATGCCCTTGACAGTACAAAACAAGCATACTTCAAATCTGTTATTGATGAAGTTGCAGTAGATGCAGAGGATCTTGGCTTAGGGGAAAACGGTAAATATGCACTTGCATGGATAAAGCTTTGGGTGGAAAGTTATAATGAACAAACGGATGACGGGCCTATCTGCAATACTCTGGTAACAGATTCAGCAACAGATCAATGCGGTTTGTTGGTTTATTCAAAGCTTCGTTCTGTTGAAGAATCGGCTTCTGTTTCAAAGAATAACATTACAATAGCTGCATACCAGGATGACTATAAAGGTATAGGCGGCTATGGTTATTGTCATTACTTATTTGTAACAGACAACAGTCCCCTTCCTTGGACAGCATGTGCAATAATTGCATACATGTCATGCACAAAGGACGGTTTTAGTGCATGGGGTAAGGATATGGGCGGTTATTCAGCAAATCCGGAAGTAGCAACAGCAACAGAAGCAGCCTATAACCATAGCAAGGGCGGCTATGAGGACGGTAAAAATGTTTATGACTGCAAAAATGACAGAGGTTATGACTGGTGGACGACAACAGGTGAACTGGTTCTTGAAGATCCGGAATATTGTTCTTCAGTATCATTTACTGTTGGCAGCTGGATTGAATTACTTACGAAGTATAGCGCAGGCGGCGATAAGAAATAACTTTGCAGTATAATCCTGTATTCAATGGCATCAAAGGCGTATAAACACCTTTGATGCCTTTTAAGGAGGTAAACATGAATCGGACGGAGATAAAAAGCCCGGGCAAACATGTGATAATACTAAATAAGATAAGAGCTTTTTTTTCAAAACCGCAGAATACAATCCTGCTTCTGTTTGGTATTGTTCTTACGCTTACAACCTTCGTGCCTATTATAGCAATAGTAAATGATACATTTGCGATTCATCCGGGTACCATCGATGCCTATCTGACGAAGAAAGTGACGGGATATTCGGTTGTCAACTATGTAGATTTATTTACAGGCAGGCTTGCTAAGACAAATTTGTGGACACCTTTGACAAATACAGTCTTGCTAGCTACATTTTCATGCATTGTTTCAATTCTGTACGGTGGAATATTTGCATTTTTGGTAACGAGAACGAACCTTAGATTTAAAAAATATTTAAGCGCAATTTTTATTTTCCCGTATATCATGCCCCAATGGACCCTTGCGGTTGTATGGCAGAATGTGTTTAACAGCAACGCGGTGACAGGAACCTCAAATGGATTGCTTGCAGCGATGATGGGAATATATATGCCGAAGTGGTGGTGTCAGGGCCTTTTCCCCAGTGCATTGGTTTTGGGATTGCATTATGCTCCTTTTGCCTATATTTTGATTGGAGGCATTTTCAGAAATATGGATGCAAATTTGGAGGAAGCAGCAACAATTTTAAATACACCCAAATGGAAAACTATGCTTCGCATTACAATACCAATGGTAAAGCCGGCAATCTTATCGACAATCCTTTTAGTATTCGGGAGCTCTATGGGAAGTTATCCGGTCCCGCATTATTTGGGACTTACTACACTATCAACAAAATACATTTCTATGAATTCCAAGTATACAGGGGAGGCAAGTATACTGGCAATCATAATGATGGTATTTGGCGTCGCAATATTGATGATGAATCAAGTCAGCCTAAGAAGCCGAAAGAGTTATACAACCGTGACCGGAAAATCCGGACAGATTTCAAAGATTGACTTGGGCAAGACAGGGAAAAGTGTAATTGCAATTATTCTAATAATACTAACGTTTTTTACCAGCATTTTTCCGATTATTTCTTTTGCTTTTGAAACAATCTTGCCGAATCCCGGAGATTATAGTTTTCTTTACACCGGGAATATCAGCAATTTGACAAGCAAGTGGTGGTTAACGAGAGATAATATTGCAGAAAAAGGCATGTACGGGCAACAGGGCATTATGTACAATCCGACAATTTGGAATGCTTTTAAGGGTACTTTGTATGTAGCAGTCTGCTGTGCATTATTAGCAGGTACCATAGGAACCTTGATCGGATATTCAGTGTCCAAGAATCGAAGGAACAAATGGGCCAATTATGTAAATAGCGTTGCATTTCTTCCGTATCTTATGCCTTCTATAGCCGTTGGCGCTGCATTTTTCATAATGTTCTCCAATGAGAGGATCAATCTGTTTAATACCTACGCTTTGCTGATAATTGCAGGTACGATTAAGTATATTCCTTTTGCAAGTCGAAGTTCTTTGAACTCTATGCTGCAACTTAGCAATGAAATTGAAGAAGCGGCGATTATACATGGAATACCATGGTATAAAAGGATGCTTAGAATAATTATACCGATACAAAAATCCTCTATAATAAGCGGATATCTGCTTCCGTTTATGACATGCTTGAGAGAGCTATCGCTATTTATGCTTTTATGTACACAGGGCTTCATTGTAGCAACAACATTGGACTATTTTGATGAGATGGGCTTATATGCATTCTCCAGCGCGATCAATCTAATACTTATTATCATAATTCTTATTTCTAATTCATTGGTAAACAGAATAACCGGCGCAAGTTTAGATAAAGGTATCGGAGGGAATTAACATGCCAGATATTAAATTAACAAATGTAACAAAGAGATGGGGGAAATTTTACGCAGTTGATAATCTCAACCTTGACATAGAAGATAACTCTTTTGTCACTTTGCTCGGCCCCTCCGGTTGTGGGAAAACTACTACACTTCGTATGATTGCGGGGTTAGAGACACCGACAAGCGGAAGGATTACCATAGGTGACAAGGTGGTATTTGACAGTGATCAGGGAATTAATGTACCCCCAAATAAGAGAAGGGTCGGATTTCTTTTTCAGAATTATGCCCTATGGCCGAATATGACAGTTTATGAGAATATTGCATTTGGTCTCAGTAACATCAAGGAGGAATTACCCTCTTATGATTTTAGTTATAAAAATACAATAAAATTGATTGAGATTCTGAATAATGATAAAGAAGTTGTCAAGTATATCGAGGAATGTGCAGATAAAAATAGTAAGATTGACGTTAATAAAGTAATTATTAAATTCATTGATGTATACTCTATCTCTGCTTCTACGGCAAAAACATTGTTTGGCTATAAGCTCCATGAGGTAAAAGACAGCAGGACTGCCGCGAAACAGATTGCAGATGAATTGGCTAAGAAAGCAAATGAAATCAGAGAAGGCTACAGGAAAAGAGGGCAGGAACTGAATGAAGCGTGTGCCGTTACAGAACAGGGAAAGGTGATTAAAACAGTCAGAAATCTTACAAAAGAAGAGATTGATTTGTCCGTAAGGAGAGTCGCTAAAATTGTAAAAATAGGTATGTTTATGGATCGCTATCCGGCGGAGCTTTCCGGAGGACAACAGCAGCGTGTTGCCATTGCCAGAACATTAGCCCCGGAACCGGCAGTACTGTTTATGGATGAACCTCTTTCAAACTTAGATGCAAAGCTTCGCTTAGAAATGAGGTATGAGCTCCAAAGACTGCACGTAGAAACCGGCAGCACTTTTGTATATGTAACCCATGACCAAATGGAGGCTATGACCCTTGCAACCAAGATTTGTCTGATTAATAATGGTAGTTTACAGCAATACGCAGCACCTTTAGAGGTATATAATAAGCCAAATAACTTGTTTGTTGCAGATTTTGTGGGAAACCCATCCATTAACTTTATTGAAGCAAAAGGAAAGCAACAGGAGGATGGATCCATAGCTCTTTCCATACTTGATGGAATCAATGCAGCTTTTGTACCTTCAACAGTCATTAATTTGCAGAAGTGGCTCGAACAAAGGGATGCGTCAGAGGACGAAGAAATAAAAAATAGACAGAAAGCATTGCAGGATATGAAATATGTGGAAAAAGCCAATAAGGATGAGGCTTTTAAATACAATATCACAAAGGTTGATAATTACGAACTTGATATGCAGGAAGAAAAGGTCGTTACTGATGAGGACTTTGTAATCGGTGTAAGACCGGAGTGCATAAGCATCACAGAAAACGGG
>JAQVFD010000192.1 GCA_028697435.1 Clostridiaceae bacterium | reverse complement strand
TCATAATATCGGTTATTTTTGCTTTATCTCCAACCAGTGCAGGTTCAGCAACACCAATTTCTTTTGCTTTGCTGACAGCCTTTATTACATCTTCATCCTGAGCTGCAGCTACAACGATTTTCATCTTTTTTTGGCTTTTTGCCGCTTCTAACATTTCTTTGAAGTTTTTAATCATAAACTCACCTCAACTTTTTTTGCATACCTTAAAATTATTGTGGAATACATCTTTATTCTACAATATAATTTACATTCCTTCAACCTATATATGTCGTGAAAAAGATTTATCATTACAAAATCAGATATATTCTGATTTTGTGTTAAAGTAATGTACTTTTCACGATATATGAATTGCGGAAAATGTGACCTGCCATTAGAATTCTAATGTGAAATGTTTGACACGAAACATATATAACTAATATTTTTAAATATTGAATCAAAAAGAAAAAAGAAAATTGCATAGCAATTTTCTTAAGACGTCAGAAACAATTAAAAACCTAATTCTTTTCCTATTATGATTACTTCAAATTCGGTCTTATACGGTCTTCTTTCAATAATTGTAGTAACGCTGCACATCCGCTGAGGGCTGTTGCAGTCATTGCATTTTTCGGTATGTGCACATGGAGTATCAAGCTTTAACCTTCTTGCGTTTTTATAAGCATTCTCCTTAATTCTAATTAAAGCTGAATCCAAATCTTTTGTAATCTTGTTTATTCCACACAAAATATATACTTTTTTTGGTCCATAAATCATTGATGCTACTCTGTTGCCCAAGCCGTCAATATTAACTAATTTACCATCCTCGGTAAGTGCATTTGTACCGGATAGGTATACGTCAGTCTTTTGTGCTTTTTCTCTTGCATTATCCATTCCTTCAGGAGTGCTTTCCAACCAGTGAAAGTATACCTTATTACCCCTTTCAATGAGTTTTTGGGGTATGCCAAGGGAATTAACAGTTGAAGATCCTCCGATTCCTACTGTTGCTTCGTCCTTTATACTCCCCATTAAATAGTTTACTGCCGAATCCTGGTCATCAAAGTATGTTGCCTTCATATTGTGCTTTTCTAAAGCTTCGATTGTTTTCTTAACAGATTCATTCATACTATCACCCCTATATGTATAAATATTTGCAATATTATTATAGCATAAAATCGACAGATCTTATGGCATTCATTATATATTATAAATATACTTACTCAAGTTGTAACAACAGCTTCCAAATTGGAATTGATATTTTTAGTTATAGATTGTTTCCATGGGAATAAACGGACATATCGCTAATAATACTGACATCCAGGCTTTCATAATTTTTCTTTTTAATATAAGCTTGAAGGGTACATGAAGAACGTCCCCCTGTACCCTTTTCTTCTATTCCATTAATCTGTTTTCCAGTATCTGCTCCATAGAGAAATCCTCTATGCCTAAATAATATACCGCCGTATCTATCAGTGCTTCCATAGGCAGAAGTCCTATTACCTCGCTGCCGGCAATTGTAACCCCGTATCTAGCCGCTTCTATCCTTATAAGCTCAAAGGATCTGTAAAGGGCAGTCTTTGTATAATCGGTCATGTTCATGGAGATCTGCACCATTTCCCTGTCCTTAAGTTCAATGCCTATAGCCTTGCAGTATCTTAGTCCGCCGTTAAGGAACCTGACATTCTTCGCAATCTTATTGGCTATATCCATTCTGTTTGTATTTAGGTTCACATTAAAGGCCACCAGGGGCATCCTGGCACCGATAACTGTTGCTCCTGCAGTCGGATGAATCTCTGCCGGACCATAATCCGGCTTCCACTCAGGCAGTTTTATCTTCTCTGCCATACCTTCAAATTCACCTTTTCGAATGTTTGCAAGGTTCTCTCTCTGAGGGTCTGATGCTGCTTTTTCGTACAGAAAAACCGGAAGCCCAAACTTCTCCGATGCTTCCTTGGCTGTCTCCTTAGCCAGCTCAACAGCCTCTTCCATACTAACATTCTTTATGGGTATGAAGGGTGCTACATCTATTGCTCCCATTCTTGGATGCTGCCCTTGATGCTTGGTCATGTCTATAAGCTCTATTGCAGTTCTCATGGCTTCCAGTAATGAACTCTTCACTGCCTGAGGTTCCCCCACAACCGTTACAACCACTCTGTTGTGATCTTCGTCCCTCTTATAGTCCAGAAGCTTTACATTGTCCTTGCACCTGAAGGGATTCACTATTTTCTCTATTTTGTCCAAATCTCTTCCTTCACTGAAATTCGGGACACATTCGATTATTCTGCTCATTTCGCTCATTTCTTTCCCCTCTTTCTACAAGGTATTAAAATAAACCTGTTATTACACCCTTTTCATCTATGTCAATCTTTTCTGCCGCAGGTACCTTCGGCAGCCCGGGCATTATCATAATATCACCTGTCAGACAGACTATGAATCCCGCTCCTGCAGATACTCTGACTTCTTTTACACTAACCTTGAAGTCCTTAGGGGCACCTAAAAGACTTGGGTCATCAGACAGTGAGTATTGAGTCTTTGCCATACAGACAGGCAGCTTATCCAGTCCTATATCTGCAAGCTTCTGCATCTCCCTTTGAGCCTTGGGAGCAAAAACAACTCCGTCTCCGCCATAGATTTCCTTTACAATAGTCTCTATTTTCTCGGCTATAGGAGCTTCAACATTATAGAGGTATTTAAAATCGGGAGCTGAGCTTTCAACCAGCTTTACCAGGGTTTCGGCCATATGTGTTCCGCCTTCCCCACCTTTTGCCCAACACTCGTTCAAGGCAACCTCAACGCCATATACTTTGCACTTTTTGATAAGTAGCTCAATTTCCGCTTCTGTATCAGATACAAAACGATTCACAGCAACCATAACCGGGAGTCCGAACTTGCGGATATTTTCAACCTGCTTTTCAAGGTTTGCAAAGCCTTTGTCCACTGCCTCCAGGTTTTCCTTCCCCAGTTCGGCCTTTACTACCCCTCCATGCATCTTAAGGGCACGCAAGGTTGCGACTATTACTACTGCAGAAGGCTTTAAGCCTCCATAACGGCATTTGATATCAAGAAACTTTTCTGCTCCGAGATCAGCACCGAAGCCTGCTTCAGTAATCAGGTATTCTCCCAGCTTCAAACCTAATCTTGTAGCTATTATGCTGTTGCAGCCGTGAGCTATGTTAGCAAAGGGGCCTCCGTGAATAAGTGCCGGTGTGTTTTCCAAGGTCTGCACCAAATTTGGCTTTATCGCGTCCTTCATGAGCATAGCCATAGCTCCGTTAACCCTTAAGTCAGCGCAGGCAACCGGTTCACCCGAATAATTATATGCTATAACCATCCTACCGAATCTTTCCTTTAAATCCATCAAATCATTGGAAAGGCACAGTATGGCCATTATTTCAGAAGCCACGGTTATCATAAATCCGTCCTGCCTTACAAATCCGTTGGCTTTCCCTCCAAGACCCACCACTATTTCGCGGAGTGCCCTGTCATTCATATCCATTACCCTTTTCCATACTATCTGCCTGGGGTCAATGTTTAGCGTGTTTCCATGGTTGATATGATTGTCTATAGCGGCAGCAAGCAGGTTATTGGCCGCAGTTATTGCATGCATGTCTCCGGTAAAATGAAGATTAATATCTTCCATTGGTACCACCTGAGCAAATCCTCCTCCGGCAGCTCCGCCCTTCACGCCGAAAACCGGACCCAGAGAGGGCTCTCTTAAAGCTATTACCGCTTTCTTACCAATTTTATTAAGAGCCTGACCCAAGCCTACAGTTGTTGTTGACTTACCTTCTCCGGCAGCTGTCGGAGTAATAGCTGTAACCAGCACAAGCTTGCCATCGGGCTTATCTTTCAAACGCTCAAAAATGTTAAGATTTATTTTTGCCTTGTACTTGCCGTAAAGCTCCAGTTCATCCTCTTCTATTCCCCACTGCTCCGCAATCTGCGATACGGTCTTCATCTGTGCGCTCTGAGCTATTTCAATATCGCTGGGTACTTTGATTTCCATTTAATCATCCCTTTCGTTGAATAGTATTTAGACTATATATAAATATGTACATTCATTATTAATATTACACAAATACACTCAATAAATAAAGAGCGATCTTTCGACAGCTCTACTATTCTTAGCAATGGTGGGGGATACGGGACTCGAACCTGCGACTTCCACCTTGTGACGATGGCACTCTAACCAGCTGAGTTAATCCCCCATCCAAAAGTGATATATATATTATAACTCTACCCATAAACATTATCCATAGTTTTTTGCTTTTGATTGCTACTCGAACTTCATAATCTTTACTCCGACTGCAAAGAATAATGCACCCATTACCATAAGTACAATGGCAGGGTATACTGCCGCCTCAAACCCCATCCACTTGGATACTATACTTTCCATTCCCTGCATTGCCCATTTCTGAGGTGTGAGTTCCGCCAGGAAAAGTAACGCCCTATTGTTTACTATTTCCAAAGGCCACATGCACCCTCCCAGCATCG
>JAQVFD010000011.1 GCA_028697435.1 Clostridiaceae bacterium | reverse complement strand
CGAAAGTTGTTTCGTGATTGATGACACTACTACTAAACTGTTGATATAACAAACTTATCATAAATACGCCGTGACCCGCTAAATATGATTGACCGAATGTTCTTTGATAAGTTTGAAAGCAAAGTTAAGGAAGATGAAACAGCAAAGGAACAGTATGAGCAAGGCAATTATGCCGCAGTACAAAACTATATAGAAGAAAAGATAATGAATAAACCGGCAGAATATTATACCTGGGATAAAATAAAGCGTTCCATTGGTATTGACAGGCGTGTAACAGTAAAAGAGATCCTTGACAAGATATTTGGTGCTATACCAGCCTTTAAATCAAAGAGAGAGCTAATAGAGGACGAATTTGAAAGCTATCTACTGACAAGACCGGTACCAACAGATAAATACGCAGAAATAAAGAGATTTTTTGAAACCTATATCATGGATAAGGATGTAAGAAGAATCATAGAGGATGAAAAGTATCAGCTGCTTGGTACAGAGGTCAGTACCTATACTATGTCGGACTTGAAGAAGCTGGGCGTAGAAAGTATGAATCAAGTTGTAGATTATATTAATGACAATGTGAATGTATCAAAATTTGTTGCATAGGAGAAATGAAATGTTAAATGGTGATGTTAAAAGGAAGATTAACACATTAAGAGATATATTGGTAGGTAAAGTACCGGACCCAAAGGCGCAGGTAGAACAAATCACCATCGCACTAATCTACAAGTTTATGGACGATATGGATTTGGAGGGTATGGAATTCGGAGGCAGCAGGGAGTTCTTCCAAGGTGTATATGAAAAATATGCTTGGACAAATATAATGCAGCCAGAAAACAGCGGTCAGCAAAGAAGCAATCTTTACGCTGAGGGTATTGATAAAATGAGCATTAACCCTCATTTGCCTCAGCTATTCAGAGATATATTCAGAGGGGCTTATGTTCCTTATCGTGACCCGGAAACATTAAATATGTTTTTGAAAGAAATCAATGATATTAAATATGACAACAGTGAAGATTTGGGAAATGCTTTTGAATATCTGCTTTCAATTATGGGCAGTCAAGGCGATGCCGGACAATTTAGAACACCAAGGCATATTATTGATATGATTGTAGAAATTGTTGATCCCAAGAAAACAGACAGCATATTGGATCCGGCTTGTGGGACAGCAGGATTTCTTATCAGCGTCTATAACCACATATTAGAAAATAACAAGGACAAAGAGGGCAACAGCACACTATCCGCCGATGAAAGAAAAAGAATGACGGAAAATTTTGCAGGTTATGATATTTCTCCTGATATGGTTAGACTGTCAAGGGTGAATATGTATCTGCATAAGTTCACCAAACCTCAAATCAGCGAGTATGATACTCTGTCAAGCCTTGATAAGTGGGATGAAAGCTATGATATAATTATGGCGAATCCGCCGTTTATGACGCCAAAGGGCGGCATTATTCCCCATAACAGATACAGAGTTCGAGCCAAGCGTGCTGAAGTACTGTTTGTAGATTATATAGCTGAGCATCTGAATCCAACGGGTAAGGCGGGCATCATTGTACCGGAGGGCATTGTATTTCAATCAGCCAATGCTTATAAGGCGCTTAGAAAATATTTGATTGAAGACGACTTGCTTTATGCAGTCATATCACTTCCTGCAGGGGTATTCAATCCATATAGCGGAGTTAAAACAAGTATCCTACTGTTGGACAAGACACTTGCCAAGCAAAAGGATGATATCTTATTTGTAAAGATCAATAATGATGGATATGACTTAGGAGCTCAAAGACGAGAAATTAAGGGTAGCGATATTCCAGGGGTAATTAGGATTGTAAGAGATTATATGAATGGAACGAATGTATCTGATAATGCTCTTGTAACGGTAGCAAGCAAAAAAGAAATTGCAGAGCAAGATTATATTCTGGTGGGGGAGAGATATAAGGAAGCGGTTGTTGTAAATAGTGATTATCCAATGGTGGAATTAGGAGAAGTATGTGAAATAATTACAGGATTTGCATTTAAAAGTGACTTACTACTTAATGAGAAAGCTGATGGGGCATTACCAGTAATAAAAATAGGTAATTTAGAAAACAAATCTTGCTTAAATTTAGACGATATTCAATATTTCCTCTATAATGAATCTCTTGAAAAGTATGTAATTAATAAAAATGATATTTTACTCGCAATGACTGGCGCAACTGCAGGTAAGGTTTCAGTTTCTATGCATAATAATTTGTTACTAAATCAGCGTGTAGCTAATATAAAGGGAAATAAGAATGTTATAAATCCTAAGTATACAATGTATTTGTTATTTGATGAGATGTTTTATAATTATTGCCAAGCTAACGCTGGTGGAGGAGCACAAGGGAATATTTCACCAACTACAATTAAAGCTTTTAAAGTGCCTCTCCCGCCTTTACATATACAACATGAAATTGTAAAGGAAATTGAGAGGTATCAAAAGATTATTGATGGTGCAAGGCAGGTTGTCGAGAATTATAAGCCTATTATTAAAATAGACCCAGGCTGGGAAAGGGTTAAGTTGGGGGATGTGTGTAAATTAAATCCTAAGAAATCAGAGGTAAGAGATTTACATAGTGATACAGAAGTTTCCTTTGTACCGATGGCAGATATTAATGAACATGAAATGTTATTTTCACCTAAGGAAGTAAAGTCATTATCAGAGGTTTATACCGGATACACATATTTTAAAGAAAATGATGTTCTACTGGCAAAAGTAACACCCTGCTTTGAAAATGGAAAAGCTGGAATTGCAAGAAATTTGAGGAACGGTATTGGATTTGGTTCAAGTGAATTTTATGTATTGAGAGCTTTACCTAATAATGTACTGCCCGAGATAATTTACTATATGATAAACAGTTTTAACTTTTTACTTGAAGGGAAAGACAATATGACAGGTACAGGTGGATTACAAAGACTTACAAAAGATTTTGTTTTAAACTATTCAATACATCTACCAGATATAGCTTCACAGCATAGAATTGTATCACAAATAAACGAAGAAATGGCTATTGTAGAGCAAAATAAACGGCTTACTGAAATCTTTGAACAAAAAATTAAGAACAAGATTTCTGAGGTTTGGGGTGAATAAGTCTCAATAAGATCATTGAAAAGTAAACATTCTATAATCAGATAGACAAGCTAAACCCCCTGAAACTGACTCTGGATCAGTTTGTCGAGGTTCAAAACACAAACCCTGCAAAGCTATTAAACTTTGCATGGTTTTATATACTACGCATTCTAACAAAGAGACATAGATTATGTGTATACGCCCCTTGCTATGCTTTTTTACGTTTCGATTCAACTACTTCAAGACGCTTATCCTGACTATTAATCGACATAGCCAGTATATCTATCTTATTCTCTATATTATCCAGCCTTTTTGTATGTTCTTCCAGTTTTTTAGTATTGTCATCGACCCTTTCATGCAATGCCTGAAGTTTTGGTTTTATATCGTGCTCCAGGATCATTTCTAGTTTTTTCTGATTAGCTTCCAATTTATTTTGTCCGGCTTCTAGTTTACCTTGCCCGACTTCCAGCTTATTTTGTCCGGCTTCTAGTTTATCTTGCCCGACTTCTAACTTATTTTGTCCGGCTTCCAGAGAAGCAAACCTCTTTGAAAATTCGATGTACATCTTTTCCATTAACTCAAATGTTTTATCGCTCATGGGAGCTTCCTCCTTGATACATTACTCATATGAATATAGTTTACCACAAAACGGAAGAATTTAGAAGTTAATTATGTAGAACAGCCGTAAGCAGCTGTTCTTTACAAGGAGGCATGACATCATCAGGTATGGGACATTGATAAGCCTGACCGGCTGTCTTTTCTTTGAACTCTTTTTTTGCCGAGCCAATAAGTTCCGTGTTTCTGAGTAAAGCAATAGCAGCAACTGCCAAGGTTTTTGCCGCATATATCATACCTTTTATCCCGATTGAACTGCCGGTACAGGCAGTTACCTGCCAGTTGTGCAGGTTCGCCCGGGCGTTATAGCAGGTTGTGCTAAACATAACAGTTGGAACGATATGGCTGACATCTCCTATATCGCTAGAATTGTATGCGAAGGTACCTTGACCGTACTCGGAATATGCTCCCGCAGATAGTTGGCACCGACATTCATTAATTCAGCGTTGGTTGCACCGGGGTGGAAATTGAGTGCACAATCAATATTATTGAAGGCACCTGCCCTTGCCATAAATACCTTTCCTGTTAAAACTTCTTCCGCCGGGCATCCGAAAAAAACTATTGTACCCTCAAGTTTATGCATTTCCATTTCTTTACTCTTTCGATTATAAGCAATGGCAAGAACCTTTGTAATGCTATTTGCGACAATTTAATTATGCACTTTTGGCTACTTAAGGTCAATCCAATGAGTTATCTATGTTTCCCTTTTATCTGTAAAAAATTATTTTTTTTAAGAATATATGTGACTATGAAAGCTTATACATATATATACTTATTTTTCAAATGAGTTTTTAAAACTGCTTTAACTAAAGGAAGTAATATATATGAAAAAGTCCTATAAGCAATTATTTTTTGCATCTTTACTTATTACTCTATACGCCGCCGCACTTTTTCTTTTCTGCCATCAATCCATGAAGGACCTGAATGATACTCATTTTGAACAGTGTAATGTAACTCAGCCGGTTGTAAGCACCATAAAACCTTTTAAAAGAATGAATATCGTACTTCTCGGCACTGAGCGTAATGCAAGGGCAGACACAATTATGTTCATATGCTATAACGGTGCAGGGCACAGCCTTGATATTGTCTCCATACCCAGGGATACATATTTTCATCTAAGAGGCTATAACAAAGGGGATCAGCGAAAGATAAATGCCGCATATGGAAGAAAAAAGGAGGAGGGCTGTGTCGATGCGGTCCGCAAGATACTAGGCGATATCCCTGTTGATTATTATATAAGCGTAGATTATGAGGCAGTGGTAGAAATAATTGATGCCATTGGAGGAGTGGAGCTTGAAGTGCCGCTTGATATGGAAGTCGGTGGCATTGAAATCGAAAAAGGCAAACAGGTTTTGTACGGACCGGAAGCTCTTCAATATCGGAGATATAGAAAGGGATACCCGGACGGAGATTTAGGAAGGATCAAAGCACAGCAAAAACTTATAAAAGCTGCATTGAATAAGGTTGAGTACTTGGATCTCCCATGGATAATCAATAAAGCATTCGAATCAATAAGAACAAATATGCCTGTTAAAACATTGATTGAATGTGCCGCATTGTTTAAAAATGATGCACATACAGAAACATCAATGTACATGTTGCCGGGTTATGCAATGTATAAAAACATAGACGGATGGAATTGGTCGTACTATTTTCACGACTCTAAGAAAGTCAAAGAACTGATGAACAAAATATATGGAATCGAGAGCATAGAGGAAAAAAAGAGAAAACGTTGCGAATAATGCAAAAATATTGAGCAGACGGGGGTGTATTGATATTGGAGAGAGCAGTCAACGGAAAGTATCAAATGGATGTTAATAAGAGCAAATCAGTGTTCAATGGGGGGAAAAGAATTCTGGATATCCTATTTTCAATTATTGGATTGCTTGCCGTAATTCCGATAATAGTCATCGCTGCCATCTTGATTAAGCTGGAAACAAAAGGACCCATTATGTATACCCAGGAGAGAATAGGGAAAGATGGTCATTCATTTATGATTTATAAGCTTAGAACCATGCACTGCAACGCCGAAAAAGACGGAATCAAATGGGCACAGAAAAATGACTCAAGGGTTACAAAAGTTGGACGACTCCTCAGAAAAACAAGAATTGATGAACTGCCCCAATTGGTAAATGTTATTAAAGGTGAAATGAGTATAGTTGGTCCCCGCCCGGAAAGGGCCCATTTTATAAAAGAGTTCAGCAAAGAGCTGCCTGAGTTTAGTGAAAGACTAGCGGTGAAGCCGGGGATAACGGGCTGGTCGCAAATTAACGGTGGTTATGATTTATCTCCTGCGGAAAAATTGGAGAAAGATCTGTTTTATATCGAAAATCAATCATTTCTGCTGGATTTAAAAATCATATTAAAAACAATAATCATAGTCTTTACTTTTGCAGGTGCAAGGTGAAAGGGGGTTGTAACATGGCTGATTACAAGTTGGAATTTTCTAAAGGGACTAAATTCTTAGTTACCGGGGGTGCCGGATTCATTGGTTCAAACCTGGTTGAAAAAATATTAGAAATGGAATGTGAGGTGACTGTATTAGACAACTTTTCTACCGGTGAAATGGAGAACATTAAAGAATTTGTAAACAACGGCAGTTTTGCATTGATTAAAGGAGATGTGCGTAATTTAGAAGACTGTCAGATGGCATGTAAAAATGCAGACTATGTATTACACCAGGCGGCATTGGGTTCAGTACCCCGTTCAATAAAGGATCCTATTGCTACCAACGATTCAAATCTTTGCGGAACCTTAAATATGATGGTTGCTGCAAGAGATAACAATGTGAAACGATTTGTATATGCTTCCTCCTCTTCGGTATATGGAGATATAAGGGAACTTCCCAAGAGAGAGGATAAGATAGGTAAACCCTTATCCCCTTATGCGATTTCAAAATTATCGGGAGAGCTATATGGAAAAAACTTTTTTGACTTATATGGATTGCCTGCAATCGGATTAAGATATTTTAATGTTTATGGAAAAAAGCAGAACTATAATTCAGTGTATGCTGCTGTGATACCAAGATTCATTGAAAAGCTGTTAAGAGATGAAAGTCCCGTCATTAATGGCGACGGAAATCAGTCCAGGGATTTTACCTATGTTGAGAATGTTGTTGACGCAAATCTGGCAGCTTGCCTGGCAGAACAAGATGCCTTCGGAGAAGCCTTTAATATTGGGAATGAAGGAAGAATTACAATTAATGAGCTATATTCAAAGCTATGTGAATTATTGCATAAAGATATTGAACCAATTTACGGACCTGAAAGATGCGGAGATGTAAAGCACTCAAATGCTGATATCTCAAAGGCAAAAAGCATTCTTAAGTACAGACCGTTGTACAGTTTCGATGAGGGTATAAGCTTATGCATAGATTGGTATAAAAACCATCTGCAGTGAGGTTTTTTATGAAGATTATTCAACTATGCGCTATTGATCAAACATTAAAGATATTCCTGAAGCCTTTGATTCAATGTTTAGGGGCTCGTGGGCACGAAGTAATCTGCGTCTGTTCGGAAGGCCCATACACTGAGGAGTTAAAAAGTGAAGGTATGGATATTGTCAATTTATCAATAGAAAGAAAAATAAAGTTCAGTTCGAACATTAAGTCTGCTTATAAGTTATATAAATTGTTTAGAAATATAAAACCGGATGTAGTGCATGTACATACACCTGTAGCTTCTATTATCGGAAGAGCAGCTGCAAGACTTGCGGGAGTAGCTGTTGTAATATATACGGCTCACGGATTCTATTTTCACGATAATATGTCTCCAATAGAATATAGGTTTTTCTTAAATATTGAAAAGTACTTTGGAAGGCTGACCGATTTTATTTTTACTCAAAGTGATGAAGACAGAACAACTGCAATCAATAACAATTTTATCGATGAAAGTAAAATTGTTTGTATAGGAAATGGTATTGACGTGTTTGGAAGGTTCAATCCTCAAAACATAAATCATGAAGAAATTAAAGGACTATATGAGGAATTTCATCTTGATGAAGAAAATATCATTATTACATTTATAGGGCGTTTGGTAAGTGAAAAGGGGATAGTGGAGCTGCTTTAAGCTTTCAGCGGAATTGACGGCAATAATATCAAATTACTGGTGGTAGGGGATATCGACCAGGGCTGCAGGGATCAGAAAACCAAAACCCTCATATCTGCTAAATATAAGGATAATAAAAGTATTATATTTACAGGCTTCAGAGGTGATATAAATAATATTCTGTTTTTAACTGACATATTCTGTTTGCCCTCATACAGGGAGGGTATGCCCAGGACTATTATTGAGGCGATGGCAATGGAATGTGCCGTAATAGCAACGGATATCAGAGGCTGCCGGGAAGAGGTGAAAGATGGGAAAAACGGTTTTCTGGTAAAGCCTCAATCCCCGGAGGATATCCAAAACAAGTTGAAAACACTGATTGGCGATCAGACACTTTTGAAAAGCATGAAAACCGAAGGAAGAAAGATAGCGGAAGAATGTTTCGATGAGAAGCAAGTAGTAAAAAGGCAGATTGATATTATCAATAGGATTGTAAGAGAGAATAATGAAGCGAGGTAGTACCTATGAGAAATTGTGAAGTAACATTGCCAAAAGGTATTTTTGTATTGAGCTTAGATGTAGAATTGTGTTGGGGAACCATTGATAAACCGGATAAGCTTAAAAACACAATTAAGTATTATACCCAATCCAGGGATTGCATCGAAAAGATTTTGAAATTGGTTGAAAAGTATAATATATCTGCAACATGGGCTGTAGTCGGGCATTTGTTCTTGAAGGAGTGTAACTCAATAAATGGGCAGAAGCATTCAGACATACCACGGAGTACATACCCTTGGTATTCAAAGGATTGGTTCGAGGAGTCTCCATGCACTAACGAGGAGGATGCCCCTCTGTGGTATGGACAGGATATCATAAAAATGATAACCAATTGCAAAGTCCGTCAGGAAATAGCCTGCCACAGCTTTGCACACATACCCTATGGAGATGAGAATACAAAAAGGGAAACAGTGCAGGCTGACCTTTCAAACTGTATTCAGGAAGCTGAAAAAGAGGGATTGAAACTAAGAAGCTTTGTTTTCCCGAGGAATAATGTGGGATATATTGATGAGGTGAAAAATTATGGGTTTGAGGCTTATAGAGGCGCAGAACCTACATGGTATAGGGGGTTCCCAAACAAGCGAAGAAAGGTCTGTCATATTATAGACCAGCTCCTGGCAATGAGCCCGCCAGTTGGTCTTCCTGAATATGAACAAGGTATATATAATATTCCTGGTTCAATGCTATACCGTTCAATGAATGGATTCAGAAGTCTGATCCCGCTAAAGTCAAAGATTCATAAAGCAAGGAGAGGAATCAGAAGGGCGATAAGGGATAAAAAAATATTTCATTTGTGGTTTCATCCCTTTAATATTGCGACTAACCAGGAAAAGCTCCTTTACGGCTTAGAAGAAATGTTCAAGGAAGTATGTGCAAAGCGAGAGAACGGAGAGTTGGAAATAAAGAGTATGGATGAGATAGTTGATTTAATAAAATACATCTGAGGGGTTGGTTTAATGAGGATAGAGATTATTAACAATATTGAGAAGCTTATGTCATATAAAGAGGAATGGGATAAGATACTTGAAAAAATGAATAGCATTAATATGTTCTTGGAGCTGGATTGGATTACATACTGGTGGAAATTTTTTGGTTACAAACATGAGCTGCTTGTACTCGTAATTGCTGATAATAACAAAGTTGCAGGCTTTTGTCCCCTGATGATAACAAAAAAAAGAGTCCACAATGAGGTGGGTTTTATCGGAAGCAGAGAATCGGGTAGGATGGATTTTTTACTAAGGGAAGAATTAAGGGAAGAAGCGCTGGAGTGCATATTTAATTTCCTGAGAAATCTAAAAGGGAAGAACATTGTCAAACTTAATGGTGTGCCTGAGAAGTCAGAAAACTATGGCTTGATAAAGAAGTACATAAAAAAACACAAAGTTCCCTTTGCACATAGTAGTATAGTCTGTTACTTTCTAAATTTGAATGGCATTGACTTCAAAAATTACTTTGAATATAGATTTGGTAAAAAAACAAGACAAACAATGAGCAGCAAGGAGAAAAAGCTGAGTAGACTTGGCAAGATAGGATATAAAAGAATTAATACTTCTGAGTTAGATGAAGTTTTTGAAATCCATGACAAGAGATGGCTAAGGAAAATAGGTAACAGTAGTTTTTCAAAGGGAGAAACCCGGGAGTTTTTTAAAGAGTTACTATCGTATAATTGCGAAAAGTTCAATGTTAGCGTAGATGCGATCACAATAAATAATAGAGTCATAAGTTTCATGTATGGGTTTGAATATAAAGGAAAGTATTTGTTCTATAGAATTGCTCATGATGATGACTATGCTTTTTTAAGTCCCGGTGAACTGGTGTTTAAAAAGAAAATGGAGGAATGTTTTTCTTCGAAAATAAATGTTTTTGATTTTGGAACAGGATATGAACCGTATAAAGCTAAGTGGTCCGATTACTGTGAAGAAATATTTAATATAGTAATACCTTCGAAAAATTTACAGTCAAGTTTAATCTTTTACCTACAGTATTGGTCAAATATAAAACTGAAAGGGATTTTAAAAAGGAATAAGGCAATTTATAACTTTAGAAAGTATTCTCTCGGTAAAATCAAATTACTGTTTTCCCGGGCGTATATCTCGGAACAAATCGGCAGGTTAAAAAGGAATATGGATCGCATTGGGATTATGCCATGCATATTCTGTTTCAAGAAGTACCTTCTATCGGAAATAAAGATAGTAAATAAAGATGTTTCTCAAAACAGCTTGCAGGTAAAAGAAGCTTCAATAGATGATCTGGATGCACTTTCAGAAGTGATGGAGGAATCTTCGAGTAACATTATCAGAAGATTTGTCAATAAACATAAGTGCTTCATTACTACATCCAATAGTGAAATAATACACTATTGCTGGATAAACTGTGGGAGGATCAAAATCTCAGGTGTTGATTTAAATCTACCATTGGGAAATCTTGATGTGTGCATTTATGACACCTTTCTGAAAAGAAATTATGTGACTGAAAACAATTGCAGGTATATACTTTCGTGTATTCTCAATTTATTATACCGGGAGAATTATAAAAGGTGCTATGTGGCAATAGATTGCCGCGATAACTCACCAGAAAGTGAAATATATAAAGAAAAATCCCGTCCTGCATATAAGGTAATTGAGAAGGTACTATTCGGCAGAATCAAACATAATGCAATTAAACTTAGTTAACTAATGCTATGGCTCATGGAGGTCGGTTATGGACGACACAATTGTCAAATTGAATAACAGTATAGCAGACAAGATTTTTCTGGCGTTATTATGCTTATATTTTATCCTAAAACCGTTTTATCTTTGGGAAAATGGATTACCACAGATATCGGATATTGTTTTATTAACAGCAATTATACTATATATTCTTAAAAATAAGTTGAAGATAGGTATCTTTAAAGGAGCAAGACAATATGTTCTGATAAATTTTATATTTATATTTTATATATCTTTTATTAATATATTATGGTCATTGATTCTCAATGGGGAGTTTTCGTTTTTTAAAGCATCGATGTTTTATATATTTAACTTTATAGCAGCAATAATAGTTGTTTCATCTCATCATGAATATGGTGAGCGGATTTACAGACTGATATATTTTTCTGCTTTAGCATCTATAGCACTACAATTTATTGTATTTTCATTCAGTGGAGGATTTACCGGGAATAGGGTAGTAGCTTATTTTAATAATCCAAATCAGCTGGGGTATCACAGCTTACTGACTTTGGCGTTGTTATTGTGTATAAATGGGAAATTAAGCATCAATGGCATATGGCTTTTTACCGGTATCTTTTTTTCTTTTGTCTTATGCTTGGCTTCATTATCAAAAGCAGCAATCATTTCTTTTTTAGGTATGCTGCTATATTCTATCCTAGTGAATATTAAAGATTGGATACTTACCAAGAAGATTAACAGAGTTTATTTAGTCTTAATGCTGATAACTGCGGCTATTCCCATATATTATCAATACAATAGTGAAGCATTCAGTGCAAATTTGTTCTTTGATAGTGTCAAATACAGACTATCTACCATAGGACAGTCCGGGGATGATAATCTATCCGAAAGGGGATACGACAGAGTATTTAAATATCCTAGGTATCTGTTGTTTGGTGCCGGAGAAGGATTGTATTCACGTTTTAGAGCAACAATGGAGATTCATTCTACAATAGGAAATATACTAATGTCTTATGGATTAATCGGTATTTTATTATATATTTCAATTCTTATCCTAGCATGTAGAAAAAACAGATGGGAAGGTCTTTATATTTTAGCATTTATCACATTATACGGTTTAACACATAACGGTGTAAGAAATACATTTTTTTGGATAATAATTTCACTGATATATAGTGGTGGCTTTACGAATGAACAAAAAATCAGAAGAAAACCTGATATATTGCTTTTTAACACGGGCATTATGAGAGGAAGGAACTTATGAAAAAAACAGTTGTAATTATAATGGGGCTTTCAATTGCAACTAAGCTGCTGGGCTTTATCAGGGAAACAGTATTGGCTTATTTTTACGGTGCATCAAACATAAGCGATGCGTTTCTAATATCATTAACAATACCGGATACCTTGTTTGAATTTATTGGTATTGGTTTAGTTACCAGCTTTATTCCTATCTATTGCGATATAAAGAAAGGTGCAAAATCCGGTATGAGAAATTACTACATGAATAATGTAACAAATTTCCTATTGCTTTTATGTACATCAATTACTATCCTTGTATGGGCATTTACACCACAAATAGTTAGAATATTCGCATATGGCTTTACAGAAGAAACCCTTGCCCTTGGAGTCAATTTTACAAGAATTACGGTTTTGGGAATATTTTTCAGAGGGGTAACTTACATTTTTAAAGGTCATTTACAGATTTATAATAATTATATTGTTCCAGAATTGGTTGGGGTTTTTTTTAGTTTGGTTATGATATTATCAATAGTTTTCAGCCATCAATACTGCATAACAATTTTGGCAATAGGTTTTGTACTGGCTAAAACGGTAGAATTTATTTTTGTTATTCCCTTTGCTTATAAAAGAGGATACAGATATAAGGTGTTTCTGAATTTACATGATGAAAACTTGAAAAGAATGATTTATTTAGCTTTGCCGGGGATTATGGGGATTTCAATTGATCAGCTAAACACCTTAATTGACAGAACAATAGCATCTAAGATATCAGTCGGGGGAATATCTGCGTTAAATTATGCTTTTATGCTTGATATGTTTATTATAGGTGTTTTTGTTTTGCCAATAGCAACGGTTTTATACCCCAAAATATCCAAGATGGCTGCAGATGGCAATATAAAAGGCTTTAAAAAAGTGCTTGCCAATGCAATAAATAGCATAAGTCTGCTGGTTATACCTGCCACAATCGGAGCTGTGATATTTGCTGAACCTATAGTAAAGCTTCTTTTTGGAAGAGGTGCCTTTGACGGGCAGGCAGTATCCATGACATATAATGCGCTGATTTTCTACTCTGTAGGAATGATAGGTTTTGGTCTTAGGGAAATATTCTCCAGAGCTTTTTACTCTATTCAGGATACTAAGACACCAATGATTAATGCAGCAATAGCTATGGCAATGAATATCATTTTGAACATAATACTTTCAAAGTATATGGGTATAGGAGGGCTTGCGTTAGCGACAAGCATTTCTGCCATATTCTGTATGTTACTGCTGTTGATAAGCTTAAGAAAGAAAATTGGTCCTTTTGAAATAGGGAAGATATCCATTACATTTCTTAAAATCCTATATGCTTCTTTGATTATGGGAATTATAGCGAAGTTTTCATTCAAATACCTAACTACAGCATTGGGTGAAAGTTTATCGCTTGCAGCAGCTGTCGGTATAGGTGCAGTTAATTACTTTTCAATAATCTATCTGATGAAAATATATAAATTTGAACCTTTAAGGGGGGAATAACAGTGGAAGAGATTGATCTTAAGAAGCTATTCTTGATATTGCGGAAAAGATTATGGGTTATCATACTGGTTACTACTTTATGCACTGCAGCAAGCGGACTAATCAGTTATTTTATATTGCAGCCGGAGTACCTGACATTTACTACTCTAATGATAGGAAGACCACAGGAATACAAGGAAAAAATGGAATACAACGATGTATTATTGAATCAGAAACTCGTTTCAACTTATGGAGAGATTGCAAAAAGCAGAGTTGTGGCAAAAGAGTGGATGTCCAACCTGGGATTGAGCCTTACTTATGAAGAACTGGATAAAAAAATTGATGTAACGCTGGTAAAGGATACGGAGATAATAAAAATCACGGTAAAAGATAAACAAGGTGAAGCAGCAGCCCAAATTGCCAACGAGATAGCAAAGGTGTTCATGAAACATGTTGCAAGAATTATGAATATAGAAAACATTCAAGTGATTGACAGGGCTGAAGTGCCGTTGAAGCCCGAAAAACCAAAACCGGCCATATATATGCTTATTGCATCTGTATTGAGCATTATGTTAAGCATATTTTTCATATTTGTTTATGAGTACTTCGATAATACAGTTAAAACCCAGGAAGAAATAGAAAACTATTTTATGCTGCCGGTATTGGGAGTAATACCTAAAGTACAATAGACAGGGGGGGAGTACATTGAATATAAATCTTTCTGCACCAAATAATCTCAGATCACCTATAGCAGAAGCATTTAGAAGCTTTAGAACTAACATTCAGTTTTCCAATGTAGATAAGAAAATAAAGAGCTTAGTCATTACCAGCTCAATTCCGGGGGAGGGTAAGAGTACAATAGCTTTTAACCTGGCAGTTTCAATAGCACAGACTGAAAAAAGAGTTCTTCTGATTGATACAGACCTTAGAAAACCAAATATTTATTCATATATTGAAATACAGGATTCTGTGGGTCTCACCAATATTATTGTGCAGGATATGGATTACAGGGAGGTATTGCATTCTAAGGAGGACTTTTTAAATCTTGATATAATAATATCCGGTCCTGTTCCGCCAAATCCTTCAGAAATATTAGGTTCGGAAAAGATGAAAAGCTTAATGGACGAATTGGAGCAGGAATACGATATGATCATATTGGATTCTCCGCCAGTCGGTCTGGTTACAGATGCAGCGGTACTGTCAACTATAGTTGATGGAGTGATTATGGTATGTGCGGCAAGCAAAACCAAAAGGGAGGATATAGGTAAAGCCATAGACTCTTTAAATAAGGTTAATGCAAATATAATAGGCTTTGTTATAAATAAGGTAAAGAATAAGAAAGGTTCTATATATAGCTCATATTATAATGGCAAGTAATTTATAGCAAAACGCTTTATAAAGGAGGAACTCAAATTGTACGACATACATTCTCATATCATATATGGGGTTGATGATGGTGCCGTAAGCATTGAGGAATCTGTCGAAATGGCAAGACAAGCCGCAGCGGAAGAGGTAGATGTTATAATAGCTACTCCCCACTACATAGAAGGATTGTATGTAAATGAATATGAGGATAATCTTGAAAGACTAAATAAAATAAGAGAGCAAATAAACAAAGCCGGAATTAATATTAGTATATATTTGGGAAATGAGCTGCTTATCACCCCTGAACTGCCTAAACTGCTGAAATCGGGAAGGGTAACAACTCTTAACAACTCAAGATATCTGCTGGTTGAACTGCCCTTCCTTGATATCCCGGTATATACCGAAAATGTATTATTCAATTTGGAGATTGAAGGATATAAAGTCATACTGGCACATCCGGAGCAGAATGAGCAAATAATCGATGATCCAAATATTTTATACAGACTGATTAAGCACGGTGTTTGTGTACAGATGAATCTGCAAAGTTTTGAAGGCAAATACGGCAAGAGGGTTAAGAAGACGGCACAGTTTATGTTACAACACCACATGGTACACTTTGTCGGTACAAATAGACATTCACCTCGGAAGAGTAACTTCAGTATGAGAGACATAGCAGATAGAATGTCATATTATTATAAAGATAATGTTCTTGATCTGCTTTTTGATAATCCTGCTAAGATTATCAAAAATGAATACCTGCAAGTTTAATAGTCTTTGCAGGTATTTTTCTTGAAATAAATTGATTTATCCTTGATAATAGAATAAGATGTACATGCAATGATTTTCATCAAGGAGGTACTGGAATGCCTGAACTGAGTAACCGCATAGATGTTTTTACTGATTCGGTCATAAGACGTATGACAAGGATTTCTGAGGCCCATGGAGCAATAAACCTTTCACAGGGGTTTCCGGATTTTGACCCCCCTAAGGAAATTTTAGATGCATTAGCTTATGCAGCATATAACGGTCCACACCAGTACACTTTTACATATGGGGCTTATAATTTGCGAAGCGCTTTAGCAACAAAACACGGGAAAGCTATTAACAGAACCATTGATCCCGATACTGAGGTATTGGTTACCTGCGGTGGTACTGAAGCCATGATGAGCATTATGATGACAATCTGCAATCCCGGGGATAATGTTATCATATTCAGTCCCTATTATGAGAATTACAGGGCAGACACGATTCTGTCCGGAGCAAATCCGATAATAGTTCCCTTAAATCCACCGGATTATAGTTTTGATAAGCAGGTTCTGGAGGCTGCTTTTAAGGATAATGTGAAGGCCATTATTGTTTGCAATCCATCTAATCCGACAGGCAAGGTATTTACAAAAGAAGAACTGGAGTTTATAGGACAACTGGCATTGAGGTATGATGCTTATATAATTACAGATGAAGTCTATGAGCATATAATATACGAACCTTTTCATCATATTCATATGGCAGGCCTGCCGGGTATGTATGATCATACAATAACCTGCAGTTCACTGTCCAAAACGTACTCTATTACAGGTTGGCGTCTCGGATATCTGATTGGACCGGAGAAGGTAATTGAAAATGCAAAAAAAGTTCACGACTTTCTGACTATATGTGCTCCTGCTCCGCTTCAAGAGGCTGCATGTGTCGGTGTCAACTTTGACGAGTCATATTATATAGATCTTCAGAAGAAGTACACCGAAAAGAGGGATTATTTCTGCAGACGTCTGGATGAAATAGGTTTAGCACATAATACACCGCAAGGTACATATTTTGTAATGCTTGATATTTCAGAATACTTATCAATGGACAGATTTAAGGGATGGACAGATTTGCAGTTCTGTGAATGGATGATTAAGGAGATCGGTGTTGCTGCGGTGCCGGGTTCAAGCTTCTTCAGGGAACCTGTCAATAACTTGATTCGGCTGCATTTTGCAAGAAGTATGGATACTTTGGACGAGGTTTTGAATCGTCTTGAAAAGTTGGCTAGTATCAGATAATTATATTGGAGGAAGGAATATGTCACTCAGAGATGATGCGCTTAAACTGCATAAGGATAACAGGGGAAAACTTCAAATCATAAGCAAGGTGCCGGTTAAAGATAAAGAAAGCCTGAGTCTTGCATATACTCCCGGAGTTGCAGAACCCTGCAAGGAAATCAGCAAGGATCCGGATACGATATATGAATATACTTCTAAAGGCAATATGGTGGCAATTATCACAGACGGTACTGCTGTACTGGGGTTGGGGGATATTGGGAGCCATGCTGCATTACCGGTTATGGAGGGAAAGGCCGTATTGTTTAAGAATTTCGGAGGAGTTGATGCTTTTCCTATATGCCTCAATACCACCGACATAGACAAGATAGTTGAGGTAGTAACTTTGATAGAACCTTCCTTTGGGGGCATAAACCTTGAAGATATAGCAGCCCCGGCATGTTTCGAAATAGAAAACAAGCTAAAGGATAAGCTTTCCATTCCTGTTTTTCATGATGATCAGCATGGTACAGCAATTACAGTGCTTGCAGCCCTGATAAATTCATCCAGACATATCAGTAAGAAGCTTCAGGACCTTGTGGTTGTAATAAACGGCGCAGGCGCAGCAGGAATAGCGATTACTAAGATTATTCAGAAAGCAGGGGTCAAGGATATATTGCTGTGCGACAGAACAGGAATAATACATCAGGGAAGACAGAAAGGCATGAATTGGGCGAAAGAGGAGATTGCTCTTATTACCAATAAAGAAGGCAGAAAAGGAACATTAGCGGATGCTTTGGTGAAATCGGATGTATTTATTGGAGTATCCTCAGCCAATATTTTAAGTGCAGATATGGTTAAAAGCATGAGTAATGATGCCATAATTTTCGCATTGGCAAATCCGGTTCCGGAAATAGACCCTGATCTGGCAAAATTTGCGGGGGCGCGTATAGTAGGTACCGGAAGGTCGGATTATCCCAATCAAATTAACAATGTATTGGCGTTTCCGGGGATATTCAGGGGCGCTCTTGATGTGCGCGCATCGGAGATTAATGAAGAAATGAAGCTGGCTGCGGCTTATGCACTATCTGAGATTATTACTGCAGATGAGTTGACGGAGGATTATATAATCCCAATGGCCTTTGATATGAGGGTTGCTCCGGCTGTTGCCAAAGCAGTTGCAAATGCTGCAATAAAAACAGGAGTTGCGAGAACGACATGATGAATAAAGTGAACATTGTACTAATATAAATAGAGGGAATCTGATAAGTGTATTGAATATTCTTAATATAGCAATTTAATAATCAAGTTAAGTCATATGGAGGTTTATTATGATTACTTTATGGCAAATTGATGAAGATTTAAAATCATTATGTAATGCAATTGCAAGCTTGTTCTTAATTCATGTGACTATTTACGATCACTTATTAAATGTGGTTTACTCTACAGATCAGCAGGGACATTATGTAATTGGGCAAAAAATTAGGGGTTATTCCGCCTCAGAAGCAATTGGTTTTGACAAGGTAATGATTAATGAACAGCCTGGCTTGAATAAGCAATGTTTAAAGTGCGATTTATGGCAAAAGTGCCCCGAAAAGGCAGATATGAATTGTTCTATTACTATAGAAGGAAAAAGCTTTGGGGGTATCGGTTTAACAGCCTTCGATGAAAAACAAAGAAATTTCTTGCTTGGGCACACTGCAGAGTTAACTGAATTACTAAGAAGTCTATCAGGATTTATTGCTGCCAGAATTGCACAGGAAAATCTTATTTACTCTAACCATCAACTATACGCACGCAGTGAAGAAATTTTCCAAAGAATTAAGGAGGCCGTTATTGCAGTTGATAATACTGGTTTGGTTACAATGATCAATATGTCAGCCGAAACCTTATACGGCTTTTCAAAAAAAGAAGTATTGGGAAAGCCTTTAGAATTGTATTTACCAAATAGCCCTTTGGTTAAGTTAATTAAAGGAATAAAGCTTGATGATAATGAGCGGAAAAAGGTAAATACCATTTCTTTGGATGGCCAGATAATAGGTGCTTGCGAAATCCAGGATAATTTTGATGGGTCTATTCTAAAAAATAAGATGCGGATACCACTCAACTATTTTAGTTTCGAGGATATTATCGGTATCAGTACTATAATGCAAAGTGTAAAAGAAATAGCTTCAAAGATTTCAAAAAGTGAATCATCAGTTCTAATTCGGGGGGAAAGCGGTACCGGAAAAGAGCTATTTGCCCAAGCTATTCATACTAATAGCAAGCGAAGCAAAGGTCCTTTCAGGGCTATTAATTGTGCCGCCATTCCGGAGAATTTACTGGAAAGCGAGCTTTTTGGATATGAGGAAGGTGCTTTTACCGGTGCTAATCGTAAAGGTAAACCTGGTAAGTTTGAACTAACCGACGGAGGTACTCTTTTCCTGGACGAAATCGGTGATATTCCTTTGCATTTGCAGGCTAAAATGTTAAGGGTATTAGAAACTCGATTGATTGAAAGAGTTGGTGGTAATGATATTATTCCGATTAATGTAAGGCTAATTACAGCTACCAATAGGAACCTGGAGGAAATGATCGCAAACGGTACTTTCAGAGAGGATCTCTATTACAGGATAAATGTTATTCCCTTGAATATCCCACCCTTAAGGGATAGGGAGGAAGATATCCTAGTTTTGGCGAAGAGGTTTATTACAAAATACAATGAGTTGTTGGGTAAAAAAATTATAGGCTTGTCAAAAGAAGTTGAGAATCTAT
>JAQVFD010000191.1 GCA_028697435.1 Clostridiaceae bacterium | reverse complement strand
CACCACCATCAAATGAATGTTTAATTGCATTGTTGATTAAATTGATCAACACCTGCTTTATTCTGTTTTCATCTGCAAAGCATGTAAGTGCATCCCCCGGTTCATTTACAAACTTAATATAAATATTCCTTTTTGATGCATAGGGTGAAATTTTGTCTACAATGCTTCTGATCATTGCATCCATGCTGAAAGGTACAGATTGAATCTGTATGTATCCCGCTTCAATCTGTGACAATTGGAGTATTTCATCTACCATTGCCTTTAATCTGGCTGTCTCATCCATTATTATACCGAGATATTTCTTCCGCTCCTCTTCCGATTCAACCAGTCCATCCTGAAGTACCTCGGAATACCCCTGAAGATAGCTTAAAGGAGTCCTTATCTCATGGGATACATTTGCTATGAACTCTCTTCTTATTTGTTCAACACGGGTAAGCTGCTTTGCCAGATTGTTTATGGTATTTCCAAGCTCCTTTATCTCTCTGCTGGAGCGCAGGTCGATTTTTGCATTATAATTACCTTCCGATATCTCCAGTGCAGCATTGTTGATAAGCTTTAAAGGTCTTGAAAAGCTTTGTGAAAGGAAATATGATATTGCAGAAGCAAGTATTATCGCTGTTATGAAAATATATAGGAATTGTTTTTTAATAGCATCTATAGTGGTCTGCATATATTCCAGAGTAGTAAGTATATATACCGCTTCGGTTATTTCCGGCTTTTTATACGATTCTTCTCCATAGCTTTCATAAATACGCTGTCTGTCCTCCTGAGTCAGAGTCACATTTTTTTTAACAGGAACACCAACCAGAAGTGTATCCATTTCCTTTGGCCATACGGAATATGGGTTCCTTATCATTCTGCTCTGCTCATAAACTGTTTCTCCGTTAAGTATCTTATCAATATACTGCTTTCCAAAAATACTATCCTGTTTATATTTGTTTGTACCCTCCACATAGATTATCTTTCCATCATTGTCAGTAATTATTATAATATCATTTACTCTTCTCATTACACTGTAGTAAGGTATGGTAAAATGCTGACCTCTGGCTACATAATTTGCAAGTCTGAAACAATCCTTTTCCAGCTGCTCTTTCTCCATTTCGAAATAAAACTCATTTAAGAATTGTGTCTGGAAAATCAAAATAAAAATCAAAAGAGCCAGGGTCATTGCAATTATTGATGCCCATAGCTTGAATGCTATCCCGCGACTCCTCATTTCGGCACCTCAAGCTTATATCCGACACCCCACATGGTACTGATATAGCTGCTGTATTCTCCAAGCTTCTCTCTCAACTTCTTTATATGGGTATCCACCGTTCTGGGGTCACCGTACTGCTCATAGCCCCAGACCTTAAGAAGCAGCTGCTCTCTTGTAAAAACGATCTTGGGATTGGAGCCCAGAAAATATAATAATTCGTACTCCTTATTTGTAAGGCTGATAATTCTTTCGTTTATCGTTACTTCTCTGGAAAGCCTGTCAATCACTATATCTCCGAATTTGAAGTATGAAGCTGCATCATTGACCTTTACCTCTGACCTTCGCAGCAGCGCCTTGGCTCTTGCCATAAGCTCCTTAGGGCTGAATGGTTTCACTAAATAGTCATCAGCACCAAGTTCAAATCCAAACAGCTTGTCAAACTCCTCGCCTCGTGCAGTTAATAGTATTATGGGAACATTTGATGTTCTCCTTATTTCCCTGCATACTGTCCAACCGTCAATCTCAGGAAGCATTATATCAAGTATAACAATGTCCACACTGTTCGTCCTGAAAAGATTCATTCCCTGTTTTCCGTCAACAGCTTCAATAATCACGAAGTTTTCTTTTCTGAATACTATTTTGATTAGCTCCCTCATCTTTTCTTCATCCTCAACCAACAGTACCTTAACACTGTTATCCACTCACAGCTCCTCCTTTCAATCGACACCTCTGTAAAAATGTCCTTTTGTAAATCCATTGCTCTTTATTTCTTTTACAAGTAACCTATCCTTATCATTCATATTGTTAAAACTCTTGTATAGTTTTATGATTCTGCCAACCATTTCCGGACTTTCTATATAAAAATCAGCTCTCAGCTTCATAACTCCGCTGCTTATTACGTCTCCCAAATCATCAGCCATAAGCAGCACATCGGAATTCAAAATCTGAGTTCGACAGGAGTCAAGTTTTATTATTCTGAAATTTTTTCCTTTCTCGTCTATTATACCATAGTTGGAGCTATTGCACCCCCGGGGATAATTGCACCCTTTACTGCACAATGAAGCAGGGCAGTATTCAGTGGTCATAACCGGTAAATATCCATAAACAACTGCCTCTGTCGCAACTTCAATATTGGAGTTTATTTCTTTTATCTGAGGCAGTTTTAATTCTGCGGACAATCCTACAGCTTCCGCTCCCTCCTTTTGCCAATGACCTGCCGATACGGAATTGAATACGTTCATATTATAATTAGTTCTTATTCTGTCAATCCCCAAACTTCTCACCATGTCCAACTGACCCGGTTCTGATATCACCGCACCAAAATGCTTCAAATCCGCTTCCTTTATTATTGACTCAAGCCTGCCCTTAGTTTTCTCCTTTTCCTTATCCGGCATAATATTGGGGAGCACATAAAACAAGCTCTTGTCCATATTTTTGCATGATTCTGCAATTCTTAAGGTATCTGGAACAACATCTCCCTCATATGCATCACTGAGAATATATATTGAATCAACTCCTGAATTTATGGCACATACAGCAGCTTCATAGTTTCTGATTCCCGCTATATATTCAAGTAAATCATTCTCCAAAGTTTCTTTACCCGGATATAGACTTTTGATTATTTCAGCCCCATTAAATTGTATAGTCTTTCGGTTATATCTTCGTGAGCGCTTTTCTGACAGCAACTCCAGCACCTTTCTTCGCATCCTGTTTATCTGTCTCGGGGGTATATAGCAATCGTCATCTATTTCTGTCTCCGTAACTTGAATCCGATAAGGTGTATCTCCGGTTTTGCTGAGCTGCTCAAGTATCTTTTCAACGGGAGTAGCGGCCTTTTCAGCCATCTCGACTCTTTCATCGTCAGTATGCCTTACAATATTACCATCATTGTCCATTACTTCTATCATCGGGTATTGACCTGTTTTCATAATCAGTCTGCACCGAAGGGTAATCTTCCTAGTGTTCTCAGAAGAATATTCTTCTCTTGCCTTTTTGTTCAGTCCGCTGTCAAAGGTCTTGGTAACCGCGGAACCTGCTTCAACTTTTTCTCTTATGAATACCTCCGCAATATCACCTGCAACTGCACCTTTCACATTTTTACCCTTGACCCTTATTCCGCTGATCATTGCACCGGTACTCTTACCTTTTCCTGATACTATCTCAATTCCATCTCCATCATTCAGTGAGTTCTCTTCTATTAAGATAGATGCAATTTCACCCTTTTGCCTTATAACCCTTCCAAGCTTTACACCCCTGTTGTCAGGCCTGTCAATGCTTACAACCTGCCTGTTCCTCTTACCGAACAGGTATCCTTCCGTAAATTCCCTGTTGAATGCGCTTTTCAGTTCATAGGCAGCATTGCTTGTATAAATATTATCCAGGGCATTCCTGTAATGCTTTACCACTATTGCCACATACTCGGGTCTCTTCATCCTGCCCTCTATTTTCAGAGAAACTACCCCTGATTCCGCCAATTCTTTCAACCTATTGTATGTATTAAGGTCTCTTGTACTCAATAAGTGCTTATTTCGATTTGCTGCCTCTTCCCTTCCGGTATTGAAATCATATAAGGAATACTTCTTTCTGCAGGGCTGGGCACATCTTCCCCTGTTTCCGCTCCTTCCGCCTATAAGGCTGCTCATAAGACACTGCCCGGAATAGCTTACACATAAAGCCCCGTGGATGAATATCTCCAAATCCACACCCGTGCTTTCAGCAATGCTCCTGACCTGTTCAAGGGATAATTCCCTTGCCAGCACTATCCTTTTGGCACCTAATCCCGAATAATACCTGACTCCCTCCGCATTGTGCACCACCATCTGGGTACTGCAGTGGACAGGCAAGTCAGGAAAGACATTAACCACCAGTTTCAGAAGAGCAATATCCTGTACGATTATGCCATCAACACCTGTCTGATATAAGGAGTTAACATAATCCAATGCTTCTTCAAGCTCACGGTCGGAAATCAGAATGTTGACTGTGACAAATACCTTTACGCCTCTGATATGGGCATAACTAACCGCCCTTGCCAGGTTTTGTCCGTCAAAGTTGTCTGCATATGCTCTTGCGCTGAATTTATTTCCGCCCAAATAAACAGCATCAGCACCGCTTTCAACAGCAGCAGCTAATGCTTCAAAGTTTCCGGCAGGGGCCAGAAGTTCTATTTTGTTCATTATGTTCACTTCCCGTATATCATCCTAAGCTCGGATCGGATCTTCGCCCCTTAAGGAATACCCGAGCTTTCTCGTGTCCCGCGACTAGTGACTCGTGACTAATATATTTTTACCTAATATTCCTGTTTTTATCTATCCTTTTTACTTTTGTTTCATCCAGCTCTTTTTTTGTCTTCAGAA
>JAQVFD010000190.1 GCA_028697435.1 Clostridiaceae bacterium | reverse complement strand
AACATTGAAAAAGCTGCCTTGAAAGAAGGCCGGAAACATCAAACCAATCATGATTAATAAAATTCCGCCTGCCATAATAGCTTTTGGATATATGATTTCATCTTTTCTCACTTGAACGGTGGTCATAATAAAACCTCTTTCACATAATGTCCTATCGGAAAGCTGAAGCGAAAGGCTCTGATATATCGTTCACTTTGCTGACTAAAGTTAATGGTATATCACCTTTCTCCGCCATATCAACAAGTATTTTCTCACTGTCTGACCCCTTCAATCCTATAATATAATCTGTATCAGCACCTATAAGCCTGAGGATCTCTTCGCCTTTATCATTACTGCTGTGCTCACTGCCAATAACAACAGTTATAATTGTCATCCCGTTATCCTTAGCAATACTAATAAGCTTCTCAATACGTGTTTTCTCATCCTCGAAGCTTATGCCCTGATATTTTATTCCCAAAGAACTGTAGCCCACAGCAAATACAATTGTATTCATATCCTCTATATCCGCACCATCAGCTTGGGGCATGAAAAAGCTTCTTATCATCAACTGGTTGGAAATGTCATTAACAATATATGTGTCCGTGCTCTGTCCGGCAGACGTAATTACAACCGGCACCTTTGCAATGGGCCGGGGCAGTCCCGGAAGTGTAAAGGCTTTTACTTCACTTTCCTCCGTAAAGGGCAAATTCACAAGAATAATCAACAGAAAAAGCATAATTATAAGCGTAACCCTGAATATATATCGCTTCATATCTTTCTATCCTCTATCCTTCGTCATTCAATTTCAAGTGAAACTTGTTCCAAAGATTCAATACCGGTCATGTGTGGCGTATATCCCTTCACTGACAATCTGGCAGCCAGAACAGGCATGGTATGTGCCAGCGGAACTGAAGGTATATCATAGTTCACAGTCTCCTGAATTCTTCTATAAAGACTCCTTCTGAAAGACATATTAGTGGTCTCCCTTGCCTGTGTCAGCAATTGATCCACATCTGCACTTTTATAGAAGGAATAGTTGCCGGCAAGTCCCGGTTTTGCATTTTCAGAAGCAAACATAGTATATAGAAAATTGTCCGGATCGGCATAATCTCCGGTCCAACCTATTAATGCAATTTCATGCTCTCCATTATGTATTCTGTTCAAATATTCATTCCAGTTGAAAACCTCTATTTCTACATTAATGCCTACCTGCTGCAGACTTTCTTTAATAAACTGTGCAGTCTTTAAAGGCTTTGGAATATACTCCCTCGTAGCATCCATGACCCACAATGTCGTATTGAATCCATTGGGATATCCTGCTTCTGCCAGCAGCTGCCTTGATTTCTCAGGATTATATTCATAGACTTCTAAACTTCCGTTATAGCCCCATAAAGAAGGTGGTATAAATGTTATTGCAGGTTTCCCAAGATCATCAAAAACATCAATTATCATCTTTTCTTTGTCAATCCCATGACTGATAGCCGCCCTTACTATTCTGTTATTAAAAGGTGTCCTTTCATTATTTATTGCCAAATAACCGACATTAAAGCTGGGTCTAAAATATAAGTATAAATTGGGGTCGAATTTGACATCGGCGATATCTTCGGGGCTGAGATAATCCGCTATATGTATGGTTCCCTGTCTCAATTCTTCCAACCTGTCCTTATTCTTGGGAATGACCTTGAATTCAATTTCGTCTACTTTTGCTGCACCATTCCAATATCTTTGATTGCGCTCAAGAATAATACTCTTATTCCGATCCCAGCTTCTAAAAACAAATGGACCTGTACCCACCGGATTTTCATATAAGTCACCGGTATACTTCTTTATTGCTTCAGGGCTTGCTATCCCAAATGCAGGCATTGTCAAAGCATACAGAAAAGGTGCATAAGGCTTGTTAAGCACAATTTCCACAGAATAATTACTAACTGCCGTCACGCTTTTTACAAAGCCCGGAAAGCCGCCAAAAATGTAGCTCCAATAACTGAATGGTCCATTATGGTATGGATTCTTCGGATCCATCCAGCGATGGAAATTGAACACAACTGCATGAGCATCAAAGGGCGTTCCATCGTGAAACTTAACTCCCTGTCGCAGCTTGAATACCCATTTCAAGCCGTCTTCACTTGATTTCCAGCTTTCTGAAAGTAGCGGGACTATATCATTTCCTTCTTTTTCACATTTCACCAGGGTTTCCAATATATTTACAGTCACTTTGAAGGAATCCATTTCGGTTGTGCAAGATGGGTCAAGTGTAACAGAATCATTTGCACGGCCTACCACCAATCTTCTTACTGTATCGTACGAATCAACTGGATTTGCAATACGCCGCTCTTTCCCTGTTTCTCCTCTTAAGGATCCGAACATGACAGCGATAATAATTGTAAGGACTGACAATATAATCAATGTTCTATTACCGATTCTCATGACTTCACCTCCGGGAAATTCTGTCAGAATATTTTCATTAATATGATTGTAGCCTAAAATTCCATAAAAATCAAAAGGTTTGATAAAATCAAGGACAGGTAGTCTGCTGTAAAAATAAGCAAATTCACCTGTCCTTATGAGCCTGCATCAAGTATAGCAGGACACCTAAGGGGAGACAGGGAAAGGTTCCCTGTCTCCCCTTAGGTGTTCCTACTTATTGACTTTATTTCTTATTTCATCTTGTATTTGAGACAGGAAATCTTCAAACTTAACTATTCCTATATCCCCGTCTTTTCTGTCTCTCACAGATACAGATCCATTCTCCATTTCCTTATCCCCAACTACCAGCATATATGGTATCTTTTGGAGCTGTGCTTCTCTGATTTTATACCCTATCTTTTCACTCCTCAAATCAGCTTCTGCACGTATATCCTGATCCTCAAGCTTATCCTTAAGCTGTTTTGCATAATCCTGCTGTCTTTCGGATACAGGCAGTATTATCGCCTGTACCGGTGCCAGCCATACCGGAAAAGCACCTGCGTAGTTCTCAATCAAAATTCCAATAAATCTTTCTATGCTTCCGAATATTGTCCTATGAATCATAACCGGTCTATGCTTTTCACTGTCAGCTCCTATATAAGTCAAGTTAAATTTCTCAGGCATTTGGAAATCCAACTGAATTGTTCCGCACTGCCAGGTACGTCCTATGCTGTCCTCCAAATGAAAATCAATCTTGGGACCATAGAAGGCACCATCACCCTCATTAATCTTATATGGCAAATTTGCGGCTTCCAAAGCATCCCGCAGTGCTTCTGTAGCATTTTCCCAATCCTCATCGCTGCCCATTGAATTTTCAGGCTTGGTTGAAAGTTCAACTCTGTAATTGAATCCAAACAACTTGTAAATATGATCTGTGAGGCTTATAACTCCCAATACCTCTTCCCTAATTTGTTCCGGAGTCAGATATAAATGAGCATCATCCTGAGTAAAGTTTCTCACGCGCATCAATCCATGAAGAGCACCGGATAACTCATGCCTATGCACAAGACCAAGTTCTCCCATCCTTAGAGGCAAATCCCTGTAGCTGTACATGGTATTCTTGTATATCAATATGCCTCCGGGGCAGTTCATAGGTTTGACAGCATAATTCTTTTCGTCGATTGTAGTAAAATACATGTTGTCCTTATAATGATCCCAATGCCCGGATTGATGCCACAAATCTTCATTTAGTATTATCGGAGTTTTGATTTCCATATAGCCATGCTTTCTATGGATATTCCTCCAATAGTTTTCAAGCTCATTCCTTATTATCATTCCCTTTGGATGAAAAAACGGAAAACCCGGTCCTTCTTCATGGAGACTAAAGAGATCCAGTTCTTTTCCCAGTTTTCTGTGGTCTCTCCTTTTGGCTTCCTCTAACATGTTCAAGTATTCATCCAGTTGACTTTTCTTCATATAAGCAGTTCCGTAAATCCTTTGAAGCATCTTGTTCTTCTCATTGCCTCTCCAATAGGCACCGGCTACACTTAATAGCTTAAGAGCCTTCACTTTTCCGGTGGAAGGTGCATGAGGTCCGGCGCAAAGATCTGTAAATTCTCCCTGTTTGTAGAAGGATATTACGGAATCCTCGGGAAGGTCGCTTATTAGTTCAACTTTATAAGTTTCACCCATACCCCTCATCATATCATGAGCTTCTTTTCTTGGCATCTCAAATCTTTCAAGCTTTAAGTCTTCTTTAACGATATTTTCCATTTCTTTTTCTATCGCTGCAAGATCATCCTCCGAAAAGGGTTTATCCGAATCAATGTCATAGTAGAAGCCTGAGTCAATTGCAGGGCCTATTGCAAGCTTCACATCCGGATATAGTCTTTTCACTGCTTGTGCCAATATATGAGACCCTGTATGCCTTAACGCCCATTTGCCATCATCGTCGTCAAAAGTAAGAACCTCAAGACTCCCGTCCTCAGTTACAGGTGTAAGCAAATCTACGACCTTGCCGTTAACTTTTGCAGCTATAGCAGCTTTTAAGAGTCCGCTTCCTATTGAAGCAACAATCTCTTCTATCATAGTACCTTTCTTATATTCCTTAACAGAACCATCTTTTAGACTGATTTTCACCATACTATCTACCTCCTTTTATTTTTCAGCA
>JAQVFD010000010.1 GCA_028697435.1 Clostridiaceae bacterium | reverse complement strand
GGTTTGGTCCTTTCATATTTTGCCTTTGCCATTTTACTTTTCCTCCTTTAAAATCGGATAATCTAATATTCTAGAGAATTGCAAAATAATTTCCATTCATGCAATTCTCTGATTTGTTATTACTTTTCACCCAATATCTTTTCAGCTATACTCTTTGGAACTTCTTCAAAGTGATTGGTCTCCATCGAATAGACAGCACGTCCTTGCGTCTTTGAACGCAAATCTGTTGCGTAACCGAACATTTCAGAAAGAGGTACAAATCCTCTTATAACCTGAGCACCGCTCCTGGCTTCCATACCTTCAATTCTTCCTCTTCTGGAATTGATATCACCAAGAACGTCTCCCATATACTCCTCAGGTACCGTTACTTCAACCTTCATTATTGGCTCTAAGAGAACCGGATCAGCTTTTTTCATTCCTTCCTTGAATGCCATTGAACCGGCTATTTTAAATGCCATCTCTGAAGAGTCTACTTCATGGTATGAACCATCATATAAAGTTACTTTAATATCCAAAACAGGATATCCACCGAGTATACCATTTTGGGTAGCTTCTTCTACTCCGCGCTGTACTGCAGGTATATACTCTTTGGGTATTACACCGCCTACAATCTTGTTTACGAATTCAAAGCCGGTTCCCGGATCCTTAGGCTCAACTTCAAGCCATACATGGCCATATTGTCCTTTGCCTCCCGACTGTCTGATAAACCTTCCTTCAACCTGTGCTTTCCTTCTGATTGTTTCTTTATAAGCAACCTGCGGCTTGCCGACATTTGCCTCAACCTTGTACTCACGCATCATTCTGTCTACAATTATATCCAGATGAAGTTCTCCCATACCTGCTATTATTGTCTGACCGGTTTCAGAGTCAGTGTATGTTCTGAATGTAGGATCTTCTTCAGCCAGTTTCTGAAGGGCTATACCCATCTTATCCTGACCCGCTTTTGTTTTAGGCTCTATAGCCACATTGATAACAGGTTCCGGAAATTCCATTGATTCAAGAACCACTGCATTGTCTTCATTACATAGGGTATCTCCGGTAGTTGTATCCTTAAGTCCTACGATTGCGGCAATATCACCTGTATAAACTTCTTTTAACTCTTCCCTGTGGTTTGCATGCATCTGTACTATTCTGCCAAGTCTTTCTCTTTTTCCCTTAGTAGAGTTATATACATATGAGCCGGCTTCAGCCTTTCCCGAGTAGACTCTAAAAAATGCCAGTTTGCCCACATAAGGGTCAACCATTATTTTGAATGCAAGGGCTGAGAAAGGTTCTTTGTCGTCAGAATGCCTTACAACCTTTTCTTCTCCATCTGCAGTAACTCCGTCAATCGGCGGAATATCAAGGGGAGAAGGCATGTAATCCACAACAGCATCCAGCATTAGCTGCACGCCCTTATTCTTGTATGAAGAACCGCATACGACCGGATTTAGCTTGACGCTAATAGTCCCAGCCCTAAGAGCATCCTTGATCTCTTGCTCTGCCGGTTCTTCCCCCTCTAAATACTTCATCATCAGGTCTTCATTCATTTCTGATACGGCTTCGATGAGCTTCCCTCTGAATTCTATTGCCTTATCTTTCATATCTGCAGGTATATCTATTACTTCCTCATCTTTACCAAGGTCATCCTTAAACATATGGGCTTTCATACCTATCAAGTCCACTATGCCTATAAATCTGTCTTCACTGCCAATGGGAAGCTGTATAGGAACGGCATTGGATCCGAGTCTTTCTTTCATCATTTCGACTACCCTATAGAAATCCGCTCCCATTATGTCCATTTTATTGATATACGCAATTCGTGGAACATTGTATTTATCTGCCTGCCTCCAGACGGTTTCCGACTGAGGCTCAACTCCACCCTTGGCACAAAAAACTGCCACAGCTCCATCCAATACACGAAGTGATCTTTCTACTTCAACAGTAAAGTCCACGTGCCCCGGCGTATCTATGATATTTATCTTATGACCCTTCCATTCAGCTGTTGTAGCTGCAGAAGTTATTGTAATTCCTCTTTCTTGCTCCTGCTCCATCCAGTCCATTGTAGCAGTTCCTTCGTGAACTTCACCCAGTTTATAAGTTTTCCCTGCATAATACAGTACTCTCTCAGTAGTTGTTGTCTTTCCTGCATCAATGTGGGCCATTATTCCTATGTTTCTGATTTTTTCCAATGGAAATTGCCTAGGCACAATTATCCTCCTTCCCGTTGAAAGTATCACTGTTATACTTCCCGAAAATATAATTATTTTGCATTAATTTATTATCATTTATATTGGTCACAATTACCTCTGCTCAAAATTACCATCTGTAATGTGCAAAGGCCTTATTGGCTTCTGCCATCTTATGAGTATCTTCTCTTTTCTTCACGCTGTTACCGGTATTGTTGGCAGCATCTAAAAGTTCGCCGGCTAATCTTTCTTTCATTGTCTTTTCTCCTCTTTTTCTGGAGTAATCGATCAGCCATCTCATTCCTAGTGCTTGCTTCCTATCGGGTCGTACTTCTATAGGAACCTGATAAGTCGCTCCGCCTATCCTTCTGGCTTTAACTTCCAGAACAGGCATGATATTATTCATAGCTGTTTCAAATACTTCAAGGGGATCCTTACCTGTCTTTTCCCCTATTATTTCGAATGCGCCGTAAACTATTTTCTGCCCGGCACTCTTCTTGCCATCATACATAATATTGTTTATTAACTTCGTCACAATCTTATCGTTGTACAACGGATCCGGCAATACGTCTCTTTTTGTTATATGTCCTCTTCTTGGCACTATGCTTCCCTCCTTAATATTATTTTAATATCATCGGTACTCGGCAGTATCAAGCCAATCAACTGCCGTTGTGCGCAAATATATTCAAAACACCGACCTCTTAAGTCAATGTCAAATAACTCGCACAATATTATTTCTTTGGTCTTTTTGCACCGTACTTTGATCTGCTCTGTTTTCTGTTAGCAACGCCAGCGGCATCAAGAGTACCTCTTACTATGTGGTACCTTACACCGGGAAGATCCTTAATCCTGCCGCCCCTGATAAGAACAACCGAGTGTTCCTGCAGGTTATGACCGATTCCGGGGATATAGCCTGATACTTCAATGTTGTTAGAAAGTCTAACTCTGGCAATTTTTCTCAATGCGGAATTAGGCTTCTTAGGCGTTGTTGTCTTTACAACAGTACATACTCCCCTTTTCTGTGGACTTTCCTTCAATGCTGGTGCAGCTGATTTGTACTCAACCTTTTCTCTGCCTTTCCTCACTAGCTGACTAATTGTAGGCATTAAATGCACCTCCTTGTTTTATTTATCATATACAGGTCTGGCATTTGCCAAGCACTGTAATACGCGGTGAAGAATGAAAAACCTCTTCATAATATGAAGAGGTTCGACAGTATGCATACTAATCTTTGATAGCCGCCGTTGAAGCGCCGATATCAATTCCGCATGCATCTCCAAGCTCCTTCATATTGTTGACATATATGATTTGTATGTCCTTATCACTACATACATCCAGTACCGACTTTTTTATAAATTCGTCGGCGTCTTTTGCTAAATACACCTTTTTTGTTGTTCCGTTTTTTATTGCTTTTACTGTCTGCTTCAACCCCACTATTCTACTGTGTAAGGCTTTTAGTTCCTGCATTTAAACCACCTCATAAGGATTTTTGCATGGTAACATCAGACATCTAGATGTTTTGCACTAAACCTTTTACATTAAATTCGTAATGTGCAAAACATATTCTGTATTCATATGTTGCAAAAAGTACATTATTTTTACTACAAAAGTAGACGCTTCTACTACTTTTGTAATGATATATCTTTTTCGCAACATATATAAAATAATGTAAATCTAAAAACACTCAATTAGTTTAGCATTTGTTCAATTTTATGTCAATATATTTAAATCAGATTTCTTCAACTTGCTCATCTTCTGCCTGCTTTATCGATATATCCATATATTTTTTCATACCGGTACCTGCAGGAATAAGTTTTCCGATTATAACGTTTTCTTTTAGACCTACAAGAGGATCTATCTTGCCCTTTATTGCCGCTTCCGTCAATACTCTTGTTGTTTCCTGGAAGGATGCGGCTGACAAGAAGGAATCGGTTGCCAGGGATGCCTTGGTTATACCAAGAAGCACTCTCTTTCCTGAAGCCATCTCTCCACCTTCAGCATTAATTCTTTTGTTTTCTTCTTCATATTTAAATATGTCAAAGAGCCCTCCCGGAAGCAAGTCAGTATCTCCGGATTCTTCTATCTTGACCTTTCTCAGCATCTGTCTGACAATTACCTCTATATGCTTATCTGCAATGTCAACACCCTGAAGCCTATAAACTCTTTGGACCTCCATAAGCAGATAAGTCTGAACTCCGGCTACACCCTTGATTTTAAGTATGTCATGGGGATTAACCGAACCTTCGGTTACTTCATCTCCGGCTTCAACTAAATCTCCATCGGAAACTCTAAGTCTTGAACCGTATGGTATTGTATATGTCTTGGTGTCTCCATCATCAGCCAGCACGACAACATCTTTCTTTTTCCTTTGGTCCACTATTTTTACGGTACCTGTGATTTCGGATATTATCGCAAGTCCCTTAGGCTTTCTTGCTTCAAAAAGCTCTTCGACCCTGGGAAGACCCTGAGTTATATCATCACCGGCAACACCACCTGTGTGGAAGGTTCTCATAGTAAGCTGTGTACCGGGCTCTCCAATTGACTGAGCCGCAATAATTCCTACTGCCTCTCCTATATGCACCGGATCTCCTGTTGCTAAGTTTACTCCATAGCATTTAGTACATACTCCATATTTTGAATGGCATGTAAGCACAGACCTTATCGGAACTTTCTTTATTCCTAACTTCACAATATTATTTGCTGCTTTTTCGGATATAAGTTCATTCCTTTTTATCAGTACCTCGCCAGTCTCAGGATGCAGTATATCGCTGTTGGCATATCTGCCCATAAGCCTGTCTTTCAGCTTTTCAATAACTTCGTTTCCGTCTTTGATTTCGCTTACAAGCAAACCTTCTTCAGTTCCACAGTCATCTTCCCTGACTATAACATCCTGACTTACGTCAACAAGTCGTCTTGTCAGATAACCGGAGTCAGCAGTACGTAATGCAGTATCTGCCAGACCCTTTCTTGCACCGTGAGTTGATGTGAAGAATTCCAAAACATCAAGACCCTCACGGAAATTGGCTTTTATCGGGATCTCAATGATTCTGCCTGAAGTATCTGCCATTAGACCTCTCATGCCGCACAACTGCTTTATTTGGTTTACACTTCCTCTTGCACCTGAGTTAGCCATCATATAAACCGGATTAAGCCTATCCAGATTATCCATCAAAGCCTTTGTAACATCTTCCATTGCCAACTTCCAGGTATCTATTACCTGCTCATATCTTTCATCGTTGGAAATGAGACCTCTTCTATACATTTTTTCTATTTTGTCTACCCGCTCATCTGCTTTTGAAAGCAGTTCACTCTTCGCCGTCGGTATATCCATATCCGATATACTTATTGTTACTGCACCCTTTGTTGAGTATTTGAATCCAAGCCTCTTTATTTCATCCAGTACAATTGCAGTATGTGCATTTCCATGCATTCTATAGCATTTGTCCACTATTTTTCCCAAGAGTGACTTATCTACAGGTTTCAGATTTCCGTCCTTATCCTTAGGATCAATCTCCAGAAGTAATATATCCTCTTCGGTATTCCTCTCAACAAAGCCAAGATTCTGAGGTATTGACTGATTAAATATAAATCTTCCCACGGTGTTTTCAATAAATCCGCTTACGGTCTTACCGTTAATCTCTTTTTTTATTCTTACCGTAACCTTTGCGTGAAGTGAGACCTCCTCCAACTGATAAGCCATGATCATTTCGTTCAAATCTGTAAATGCCTTTCCATCACCCTTCTGCCCGGGCACATATATGGTAAGGTAATATACACCCATAACCATGTCCTGAGTTGGGCTGACAACCGGTCTCCCATCCTTTGGTGCTAATATATTGTTGGCTGACAGCATCAAGAATCTTGCCTCTGCCTGGGCTTCCATAGATAAAGGCACATGCACTGCCATCTGATCCCCGTCAAAGTCAGCGTTGTATGCCGTACACACCAGAGGATGAATCTTCAATGCCCTACCTTGTACAAGTACCGGTTCAAAAGCCTGTATACCCAATCTGTGAAGTGTTGGAGCACGGTTTAGAAGTACCGGATGCTCGCTGATAACTTCTTCAAGTATATCCCAGACTTCCGGTTTTACCCTTTCAACCATTCTCTTGGCGCTTTTTATATTATGGGCAAGTCCGTCGTTAACAAGTTTCTTCATAACAAAAGGTTTAAACAGCTCCAATGCCATTTCATTCGGCAAACCGCATTGGAAAAGCTTCAGCTCAGGTCCTACAACTATAACTGAACGACCTGAATAGTCGACACGTTTTCCAAGAAGATTTTGCCTAAACCTTCCCTGCTTTCCTTTAAGCATGTCACTTAAGGATTTCAAAGGCCTATTGCCGGGTCCGGTTACGGGTCGGCCTCTTCTGCCGTTGTCAATAAGTGCGTCAACTGCTTCCTGAAGCATTCTCTTTTCATTTCTGACTATTATATCGGGCGCTCCCAGGTCCAGCAGCCTCTTAAGCCTGTTATTCCTGTTTATTACTCTTCTGTAAAGATCATTTAAATCAGATGTGGCAAATCTGCCTCCATCCAACTGTACCATTGGTCTTAAATCCGGGGGTATTACAGGTATAGCCTCAAGAATCATCCACTCCGGTTTGTTTCCGGAATTTTTAAAGGCTTCAACTACTTCTAACCTTCTGACAGTCCTAAGCCGTTTCTGTCCTGTACTGCCCTTAAGATCCCGTCTCAGTTCCTTTGACAGATTCTCAAGATCCATCTCCAACAGGAGCTCTCTGATTGATTCAGCTCCCATCCCTGCCCTAAATCCACTACCGTATTTTTCAAGATTTTCTCTATATTCCTTTTCACTTAAAAGCTGCTTTTTCGAAAGGGGTGTATCACCATTGTCTATAACTATGTATGAAGCAAAATACAACACCTTTTCCAAAGCTCTTGGAGACATATCCAGTATGAGTCCCATTCTGCTGGGTATCCCTTTAAAATACCAAATGTGGGATACCGGTGCAGCAAGCTCAATATGCCCCATTCTTTCTCTTCTTACTTTAGCTTTGGTTATTTCTACACCGCAGCGATCACATACTATGCCCTTGTATCTAATTCTTTTGTATTTACCACAGTGACATTCCCAATCCTTTGTAGGACCAAAAATTTTCTCGCAGAAAAGTCCTTCCTTTTCCGGTTTTAAAGTCCTGTAGTTTATTGTCTCAGGCTTCTTTACCTCTCCTCTTGACCATTCTCTTATCTTCTCCGGGGATGCCAAACCAATTTTCATAGCTTCAAAGTTATTTAATTCAAACAAGGAGTTATCTCTCCCTTCTAAAAAATTTTAGAACTCTTCGTCATCATCTTCAATTTCTTCAACTTCGCTGTCATTCATAATAAGTTCATCCAAGTCTATCTCCGCATCAAATTCTTCCGTTCCTTCCGATTCTGTCTCATAGTCCTCATAAAGATCCTCGGGAGCGTTTGTTTCTCCTTTATATGAGAGACTTGAGAAATCCATATCTTCCCTAACTTCCATATCAGAACCCAGATCCTCCACGTCTTCTTCTACTGATTCCCTTATAGTAATCTCTTCGTGTTCCTCAGTCAGAACCTTGACATCAAGGGCTAGACTCTGGAGCTCTTTAATAAGGACCTTGAAGGATTCCGGAACACCGGGTTCAGGTATATTTTCGCCCTTGACAATGGATTCATAGGTCTTTACTCTTCCAACTACATCATCAGACTTGACAGTAAGTATTTCCTGAAGTGTATGGGCCGCACCGTATGCCTCCAGCGCCCATACTTCCATTTCACCAAACCTCTGACCGCCAAACTGGGCTTTACCTCCAAGAGGCTGCTGCGTTACAAGAGAGTAGGGACCTGTTGATCTTGCATGTATCTTGTCATCTACAAGGTGCAACAGTTTCAGTATATACATGTATCCTACTGTAACATCATTGTCGAAAAACTCTCCGGTACGACCGTCCCTCAGTGTAACTTTTCCCGTATGATTGAGTTCGATTCCATCAATAGGAGTTTCACCAAATGCTTTAAGTATTTTTTCAACCTCATTTAATTCAGCAAGATCGGAAGATTTTATAAGCTCTCTTATAGAGGTTAACTTGCTGTCAACATCATAAATTCTATGATTTAACAACTCGTAAATTATTTCAACATTTTCCTTTATCTCAGACTTAATATCCGATTCCGCAAGTTGCGGCTCCTCAAGAGATTCATCTTCCTGCTGCTTATTTTCAATAAGTATCTTTTCTTTAATTATCCACAGGTTTTTCTTAACCTGAAGTACCTTATTTGCACATTCAATTGTCTCTATTATACTTTCCTCTGTTGCTCCATCAAATACCGGAGTTGCGATTTTCCATCCCAACGCTTTTGCTGCCAGCGCAAGATGCACCTCAAGGACCTGACCGATATTCATACGCGATGGCACACCCAAAGGATTCAATACTATCTCAAGAGGTGTTCCATTTGGTAAAAACGGCATATCCTCTTCGGGAAGCACTCTCGATATAACACCCTTGTTTCCGTGACGTCCCGCCATCTTATCTCCAACAGATATCTTTCTCTTTTGTGCTATATAACATCTTACCAGTTCATTCACTCCGGGAGGCAGCTCATCTCCGTTTTCTCTGGTAAACACTTTTACATCTACTATTATGCCTGATTCACCATGAGGAACTCTGAGTGAAGTATCTCTTACTTCCCGTGCCTTTTCTCCGAATATCGCCCTTAAGAGCCTTTCCTCTGCAGTAAGCTCAGTTTCTCCCTTTGGAGTCACTTTACCTACCATTATGTCTCCAGCTCTTACTTCAGCGCCTATTCTGATAATGCCTCTTTCATCCAGATCCTTCAATGCCTCTTCTCCGACATTCGGAATATCCCTGGTTATTTCTTCGGGACCAAGCTTGGTATCCCTTGCTTCTGCTTCATATTCCTCTATGTGTATGGAGGTGAAAGTATCCTCTTTTACAAGCTATTCACTGATAAGAATAGCATCCTCGTAATTGTAACCCTCCCAAGTCATGAATCCTATGAGCACATTTCTTCCCAGTGCTATTTCTCCCATATCCGTAGAAGGCCCGTCAGCTATTATGTCGCCCTTTTTCAGAACTTCGCCTTTTCGGGCTACGGGTCTCTGATTGATACAGGTTCCCTGATTTGAGCGTAAGAACTTAAGAAGCTTGTATCTTTCTCTCTCACCCAGGTTATTCTTCATAACTATTTCGTTGGCACTGACCTTTTCAACTACGCAGTCACTCTTTGCCAATCCTATAACTCCCGAATCCCTTGCAGATTTGTACTCCATACCTGTGCCTACGATAGGAGAATCGGGCTTTATTATCGGAACAGCCTGACGTTGCATGTTCGAACCCATCAATGCTCTGTTGGCGTCATCATTTTCAAGGAAGGGTATCATTGCAGTTGCAACGGATACAACCTGCTTTGGAGATACGTCCATATATTCAACCTCCAAATTCGGTACAATGACTATTTCATTAGCATCCCTTGCCGTAACCCTTCTGTTAATAAATCTTCCTTCTTCATCCAAAGGCTCATTTGCCTGAGCAATTACATACTCGTCCTCAACGTCGGCAGTAAGATAAATAATCTCATCAGTTACATATCTTTCACCGTTGTCATCAGTCTTGACAGTTCTGTACGGTGTCTCGATAAATCCGTACTCATCCACTTTCGCATAAGTACTCAAAGAACCAATCAGACCAATATTTGGTCCTTCAGGGGTCTCTATAGGGCACATTCTGCCATAATGAGAGTGATGTACGTCCCTTACCTCAAATCCTGCTCTCTCTCTTGACAAACCTCCGGGTCCAAGAGCGGATAACCTTCTCTTGTGCGTAAGTTCGGCAAGGGGATTGGTTTGATCCATAAACTGAGAAAGCTGGGAACTTCCAAAAAACTCCTTGATTGCTGCGGCCACAGGTCTGATGTTAACCAGCTGCTGTGGGGTAACAACATCAATATCCTGGATAGTCATCCTTTCCTTTACAACTCTTTCCATCCTGGATAAGCCTATTCTGAACTGGTTCTGCAGCAGTTCTCCTACCGATCTCAGCCTTCTGTTACCCAAATGGTCTATATCATCTTTATTTCCGATACCGTTAGAAAGGTTTATGTTATAATTTATAGAAGCAACAATATCATCAATTAAAATATGCTTTGGTATAAGCTCCTTAATCCTGTTCTTGATCTCTTCTTTGATTTCAGCTTCGGAATCTGACTTATCCAAAATATCCTTCAAAACCGAAAGATTGACCAGTTCTTTTACATTAAGGTCTGACACATCAAAGCTCAAATACTTATTTATATCTACAGTATTGTTTCCTAATATCTTAACAGTCCTTTCCTCAACTGTTACATATGCCTCATTAATGCCTGCATTCTGAATACTTACAGCCTTATCTCTTGTAATTTTTTCCCCTGCTTCTGCTAATACTTCTCCTGTCCTCGGATCTATCAGTTCCCTGTGCAATTTTTGTCCTGTGAGTCTGCTGCTCAAGCTAAGTTTCTTATTAAACTTATACCTGCCGAATTTTGCAAGGTCATATCTTTTTGCATCAAAAAACAAGACCTCTAACAAAGATTTTGCGCTTTCTACAGTCGGAGGCTCTCCCGGTCTCAAACGTTTATATACTTCAATTAAACCCTCTTCTTCAGTCTTTGTCCCATCCTTCTGCAGAGTAGCTTTTATTCTTTCATCTTCCCCTAATATTCTGTCAATTTGTTCATCAGTACCAAAGCCCATAGCTCTCATAAAAACAGTTATAGGGATTTTACGTGTCCTATCGATTCTTACCCAAAGGATATCATTGGAATCCATCTCATATTCCAGCCAGGCACCCCTGTTAGGTATAACGGTACTTGAATACAGTTTCTTTCCTGACTTGTCAATAGTCTCTGCATAGTAAACCCCCGGTGACCTTACCAACTGGCTTACTATAACCCTTTCTGCACCATTAATTATAAAAGTACCCGTGTCTGTCATCAAAGGAAAATCGCCCATGAAAACTTCCTGTTCTTTAACTTCGTTAGTTTCCTTGTTGATGAGCCTAATCTTGACCTTTAAAGGAGCAGAATATGTAACATCTCTTTCCTTGCACTCCTCAACTGAATACTTCGGTTTTCCGTCCAAAGAATAATCAACGAATTCCAGAATTAGATTACCTGTGTAATCTTGAATTGGTGAAACATCGTTGAAAACTTCTTTGAGACCCTCCTCCAAAAACCAGTTATAGGAGTTTTTCTGCACTTCGATCAGGTTAGGCATATCCATTACTTCGTCAATTTTTGAGTAGCTTATCCTCTGATTTCTTCCGGCAGAGATTGGATGTACCATCATAAAGTCTTTCACCCCTTATATATAAATAAATTAAAATAGCCAAAAGCAAAAAAATTCCCAAAAAGTAACGCTTTTGGTTCGTCCGTTCAGTTAAAGCACACCTATTTTAATATTGCCTTTTTTAATTATACTTATGCAAATGAAGTCATTTAAAGCAAAAACTGCTTACTTCAATGCAATATATAATGTTAACACACCAATAAATGGCTGTCAAGTATTTACTAAAAAATTGGTATGTATTTTGCTAACTTTTCTGTTTTCGGATTTGTCAATAGGTATTTTTATCACGGACACCAGACACTAGTACTAGACACCAGACACTAGAATTGAGAAGGGCTTCGAAGGGATACTAGAATTCTGGAGTCTGGCATGTGGTATCTAGCGTCTGAAACATGCGAAAAGGGATATCGCGTACTACTTAGGTAGTTTTGTAGTATAACAATATTGCAATAGTATATGACACTATAGACAATATAATAATTGAAGCTATTTCAAGCTTGAAAACAACTTTTTGTCTTGCATAGCTTGCCGCCAGCATGTTTTTTACCTGTCTCAGTTCCTTTTGAATATCCTCAACTCGCTGATATCTATCTTCCGGCTTATTCTCCATGCATTTGGAGATTATCCTGCCGATCTTTGCTGCTGCCCTGCTTTTACGGTATTTTATCCTGTTATCGGCACTTACCGGCAGTCTGCCATATAGCAAATGATACATGGTTACGCCCAAGTTGAAAATATCTGTCCTAAAGTCTGTTCTTCCACCCTTTAACAGCTGTTCCGGAGCCGCATAAGCACTTGTACCCGCAAGAATAGCATCCTTATTGAAACCGTATTCAAAATATTCCTGGGATATCCCAAAGTCAACTAATACCAGTCTGCTGCCTTGTGAAAGTATAATATTTGACGGCTTCATATCCCTATATACTATAGGTCTTGGCCTAGCGTTGTGAAGATAATTAAGTATATCACATAATTCCATAAACCAGTCTGTAACTTTATCAAGCCCAAAGCTGCCATGCCTTTTCAGCAATATATCCAAGGGGATGCCCTCTATATTACTCTCAACTATATATATACCCCGTTCATTGCGGAATACATCAACAATTCTCGGCAAACTTGGATAATATAAATTTTTAAGTATTTCAATCTCTGACATAGTAATGTCATTTATATTATCAGATGGAATATGCTTTACAGCCCATTTGTTACCAAGCTCTATATTCGTGCATAAGTAAACATACCCCGTTCCGCCTTTACCTATAAATCTGTCTATCCGATACTTTTCATTTAATGTGCTTCCGATTTGCACCTTAATCCCCCCTATTGTACAATACCATCATTTTAGAGGTGCTGTATCATCACATAAAACTGCAGCGGTTGTATTATCCCCATTGCTTGCTGCTCCCGTCAGCTTGAAGGTTATCACTTCTTCACTATTCCAGTTATTTTGATAATTCTCATTATTATATTTCTTGATAATATGAAAAGTAAGAATAATATTTAAGACAAGAGTTGAAATTCCGATTAATGTGTATATTATATGGGCTTTCATATAGGACACTCCAATCATGCACTATTCTAATTATACATACTGCTGTCTAAAAACATATTCATAATTTGAAAACTTAATAATGTCGTTTTCCTTTATTTCGAATTCCTTATTGCCAGGGACTCTGATACCGTTTACAAAGGTTCCATTTTTTGAATTAAGGTCTTTAATGTAATAAGTCCCTTCACATATTGTAATTTCTGCATGAAGCTTTCCTATTGTGTCTTCATGCATGATATGATCCGCCATACTAGCCAGCCTTCCTATTACGAGCTTATTCTTATCGATTATTATCCTTTCTATCCTATGGGATCCTATGCTCTCCAAATATGGATAACAATTTTGGGAGGCTTCGGAAATAATAATTGTATCACAAGCCCTTACTAATTCGGTGGATGAAAATACTCTCTTATGTCCGCATCCTTCACGGTGTCCGGTATTATCTGATTCCATATGATGATTGTCTATGATTTCTCTTTTATCCTGATTAGCTGTTATTTTTTTTACTGCCAAATAATCAAGTGCAGCCGCAATAAGCACTACCCCTGAAATGGATATGATATCATATATTTGTTGCGATACCATTAATAGGCAGACAATAGCCACGACTATTAAAAAAACCGGTTGCAGCAAAATAGCGCTTCGGATTCTCTTATTCTTGGTGGCATATTCATGAGCTTTATCCTTAGGGCTTCTGCATAGGGTGTCCATATCAGCAACTGCCTCTTGTTGAACTGTATTTTTCTCACATTCATATGGTTCTCCACTGTTCCTCAAATCTATGATAAATCTGTTGAAATCAACAAGATTGAAGGTATCTGACTTTATGGAATTTAGTATCCTCTGTAAATAATTGTCTCTTGTACTTTCCTCTGAGTTGGATGTATTAATCACCAGATTTATTAGAAAGGTTCTTAATCCTTCCATTGGATTCCTATGGTAGGAAACAGGCACGTATATAAGGGAAGCTTCTGCTGTGGCTGGATTAATAAAAACAAACTCCGGTTGGAGGATAAAGCCCGAAAGGTCCAATAAGTAATTATCAGAGAGCATCAAGTTTCTTGCAATGTTCCTGAGCAAATCCAAAAGTTCCTTTTTATTCAGGCTTTTTCTTTCAATATACTGAGATAAAGATATTTTGGAAGTAATATTATAGCAGATAAACGTGCTATCATTTTCTCGTCTCACGTAAAAAGGCAAAAAAGCAGAGTTCGGATTCTGACATAATATTTCTGCTTGATGATTCAATATTTTGTTATCACCATTAATCTTAAGAATTAAATAACTGCCCCCGGCATTATTATTGAAACTGTATTCGAAATCCAATAGGATATTTTTCAAAATGGTCCCTCCTCGTATCTTAAAGGTTTGCAAACCTTACATGGAGTATATCCAGACTTTTCAGCCTCAACAATTATTATTGGAATCCTGCTTTTCCTAAGATACCGGCAGTTTCCTTCATGATAGCGGATACCTGTTCTTGTGATATATACAATGTCGCCCTTCGATCCTAAATCCAAGCCCTCATCAGCTGCTGTCATTATTCCAAAACTGCCGTTGATCCATGCCTTTTCTACAGCAGTATGAATCATTTGTATATTAAGTGGTTCCATAAAAGGAAGGTTAATCCTATAGTTGTACTGTATCTGCAGTACAATGTCGTCCTTATTAAAATCTTTTTCCGGAATCAGCCCCGACTTACCATATTCCCCGCTTTCTAACCTTGTGCTATATTCTTCTTTACCCTGTGGGAATTCAACGAAGAGTAAACTAACATTATCTTGCTTAATCAGCGGGCTCCCCAAGTGTTCCCTTATAAGTGCCTCTGCAATACTATATTTGACGGAAGACTTCATATCCCAATATGCGGGTGTAATTACATCAACAATGCTTCCAATAGCTCCTTTGCTGTAGTCCTTTAATATATCCTGTACTGCATCTGCGATATCTGATACTTTTATATCCTCTGATATAACAACATCCAGAATGTTATCGGAATTTCCCTTTGTTATTCTGCTTAGAAACTTTTCAAGTTCTTCTCCGGGAGTCGGTATGTTTGCATTCCCATATTCTTGCAGCTTTTCATCTTCCAGCTCATTAATAAAAGATATGGGATATGCTGATGCAGCGATCTCCTTTGCTGCTTCATTTACAGCATAATCAAGTATCATCCCCGTACATGTGAACTTGATTAGAAAAAGCAACAATGCAAACACGCTTATGAAAGCAGGAAATACAACACAAGCCTCTACAGTTATTGAACCTCTGGAACGTATCTTTTTATAACATCTAAGCAATTGCAACCACCCTAATAACCAACATATATTTGCTTTTGTATTATATACTTCCCGCCTTCAAACTTACCCGGTAACAGGCTGTCAACCTTTAGAAGAGGAAGAAAGAATAGATTGACCTTTGCCTTTACTGAGGCTGATATGACAGTGTTATAATCTCCCAACCTGAAGTCTGACCTGGGAATCCCCGTCTCTACATCTACAACCTGTTTAATATTTATTTGAATTAGTTGCCTCGCCTTTCTCAAAATTTCTTCTTCGGGCTTCATCAAAAGCAGAATCCTTAAGTGATCTGAATATTTTAGTTTAACTGCCGGGAAGCTTTCATGAAATATAGACACAGGCTCACCATTAAGTAAATTAAACATGTCGAGACTTGAATCCAGCGCTCCTTCAGCAAGAGCAAATGCAAGTCTTTGAGGCGGAAATATTACGGTGCTTCTTATAAAAGCATCTACTGTATCCAAAGCAAATCTTAATGCCCAAACTTGAAGAAGAACCTTTGTCACTATGTAATACTCTGTATTCTTTATTTGACTGTATTCTTCCCCAATATCTGAACCACCGATAATATACTCCACTTCACCTTTGCTGAAATAATGATTCCTCGCAGTCCTGGAAGTCAAGAAGCTATACTTGTCCATCACATACTCAATGATATTTATCTTTTCTGATGTACTTGAAGCAATATCTTCAATTGCATCTGCAAGCTTCTCCATAGTGCTTATAATCTCGTCATTGCTTCTTTCAGCCTCTTTTTCCGGCATCAACGGACTATAATATGCCCTTTCGTTCATCTCACTAAGATTCCCGCCAACAATAGGGTTATTATCTTTAAATTCATCGGGGGTTATCAACCATTCCTTTTCAAGTCTGCTAAGTAAAGATTTTTCAATTTCTTCCTTAGTTTTCTTAATGAAGTTTTTCAGTTCTTCTGACTTATTATAATCCAATTGTACAGACTCCGTATTCAAGGAATACCCTTCGAGAGCAATCCCTCCGAGCTCCATTCTCAATTCAGAAATTTCCTTGTCAATTTGCGAGTCAAGTTGTTCGATTTTATCCTTAACCTCATTGATATCATCTTTGACGTCATCAATTTCTTTTGCAATATCGGCATCACCTTTCGGAAGATCTGAGAGCTTTTGTTTTAAGTCACTAAGCTCATCCTTAAGACGTTTCAGCTTTTTCTCCATAAGCTCAAGCTCTTTCTGCAAGGGCCTAACCACCATTAGCGTTTTATCTATCTTTTTTAGATATTCTTGAATCCCGGGAGTAAGATTTTTGTTGTCTTCCCCGACGTTGTCAAACTCCCGGGACTTGTTTTCTACACATTCACTTTCTTCAGCCTTAGTATTCGTATCATCTTTACTTTGAATATAGTCAATTAATAGGCCTTCATTATCCCCACAATAAATTGTTTCATTGACTTCCAATATTTCCAGCAACTCATTTTTTATATCTTCAAGTTTTTTTGCACTTAAATTTATTAAATTCTGCTTAATACTTGCAAGCCTTATATTTACTTCATTTACTTTAATCCTTAGCTCTATTGCCTTGGCTCTGGTAACCTTCTCACTTTTTGCAAAAGCAATTTTCTTATCCAGTCCAATATTCTGAAGCTGATCTATCAGTGTATCACTTAATGAAATCGGTGTCCTGTACTTCATGTGTTCCTGTATCTGCCTCTTGAAGGTCTCACTCTTCAACAGACCCTCCATACCTTGTATTTCAATATCCTCATACCCTATTTCGATGTCTGTAAAATTCATATTTTTATGACGTTCTCTAAGATTCACGTTCAAATATCTGTAAAAGTTCTTTTTTACATCTTCTCTTGCGACATTAACTCCATATATTCCATAACTCCCCATTAGTTCACTGTCATAGCCAGCCAATATAGACCTAACCGAGGTGTTTAAGGCACTTTGGACTTTTCGGTCTGCCGCAGTAATCCTTACAATATCAATTACTGTACCTGCAAAAATTATCAGTGACATGAAGATAAGTGCCAGAAAGACAGTAATGGCCCCTCTATTATTCATTATGCGCCTATTCCTTTGATACATTTACTTCTCTCCCTTGACAACCAATCAACTTAGTGCTTTGAACTTATCCTGCCTGCCAAGTCTTTCAAATCAAGCTTGTCTCCAAGCTTTTTTGATAATTCTATCATAAGGTCAACATTTCTGATAAACTCTTCGGGTTCTGTCACAGCGGCCGCTGATTGGGCACTTAAAGTCAGAGTATCCTTACCGTCGAAAAATTCCTTAATTCCTCCAAAAGGAACTTTAATTTCCTGGATTACCTCAACTATAAGCCTTCCCCTCAAAGCATTGTTGTTGAATGTAATTTTTACTCTAATGCTCTCAGGTTTCAGAATTGTGCTTTCAATTCTTTTATTTAGAAATTCCCCTATCAGAGCAGCTTTTTTACCGGGTAGATCGTTCCCGGTATCTAATTTTAAAACCAACTTAAATCCACCATTTTCTTGAGATACCTTTTCAAAGCATCCTTCGTAGGTTGTGCTTGAAAAAATCCGGTTGTTAAAAGCTCTGTAGAATATCGGATCTTCCGGTTTTCTATTGTCTATTGCACCATCCTCAATACTTCTTCTGCTGTCCAGCCATATCTCCGCCCCCTGCTGGGCAGCAAATGAAGCAATACTTTCAAGACTTGCCTTTTGCTGCATGTATGTGAATGTAAATAATAGCGCAAAAATAGCAAATACAATCAAAATAAAAACCATGGAGGCTTCAATGGTATAACTTCCTCTATTGTACTTGTGCTTATCCAGAAACCATCACCTCCCGCGTTCCTTACCGACAAAATATACTAATCCTCCGGCAGAGGTGCATCCATATTGACTTCCAGGTTTTCGACAGTAGGAGCAGTATCAATAAAATTACTAATAACCTTCTGCACATAAGCAGTTATAGATTTTCTAAAAAGCAGAGCAATTCCTACTAATATTGCAATAATTACAACTATCTCCACTGTGCTTATGCCATCCTCCTCAAAAATAAATCCTTTTATTTCTTTCAGCATTTTACTACCTCCTTAAATTTCTGTTTGGCATCCCTTGGAACCCCGGAACCTCCCGTCCCATTCTCCAACGGCCTGCCTAAATCTCGTATCTCGTGTCTCGCGTCTCGTATCTCGTTCCTATAAATACCTTAACTGCATAACTGCAGGAAGTATTACAATTATTAGTATCCCTACAAACATAATCATCAGCGGGAGTACCAACTTAGTCGAAGCTTCTTCTCCCATTCTCTTTGCCATATTTTTTCTAAGCTGCCAGCATTCATTTGATTGGAGCTTCAGTAAGGGAATTAAATCACTATTACCCTTTCTTAAGTTCTGAATAATAGCGGTGATGAACTTAGTAATCTCTTTTACCCGGCACCGTCTTGCAAAGTCCTCATAGGCTTCCATTTCAGGCTTCCCATTCTTTATCTCAATACAGGTTGTTCTCAGTTCTTCATAGAGGGGGGTACTACTCTTTCTGTCCATTACAATCTTCTCCCAAGCTCTTTGTACAGTCATTCCCGCATTAACAAGCAGTACAAGCTTATTAAGAAAGTCAGGGAAATCATATCGAATACTAAAGTTCCTTTTCTTAATCATTTCATCCAACTCTTTGTCCGAAGCATAAAATACAATTACCAGTACTATTAAAGCAAATGCTGCATAGCTGCCATCAGGCCTGTCCATTAATATGCCCAAAAAAGTAACTGATAACAGAGCAATAACCATATGAATTATCTTATGAGCAATATGGAGCTTAAGCGTGTGCTTAATGTCTCTGCCTCCATAAAGTTCTGTCAGTTTAGTGTTAAGTTTTCTTTCATAAGCACTGAATCTCCCTAAAATAAACTTATCTGCAATATATAAAGCAACAGACATTACTACCCTGGAGATATAATTCTTATTATGCTCTGTACCTGCAAAATCGCTATATTTGCCTTTTGAACAGTAACAAAGGAGTCCAATAATTGCAATTTCCAATATAAATATTAACAGCATCAACTATACCTCTATATCCATGATTTTTTTTGATATAAAATAAGCAGCAGTAAAAAGTATCAGCGAAAAAGTCATTATCCCCCTGCCAAGAGATTCTGAAAATACCGGAGCCATAAATTCTTCAGCACTGGTGGTTAACAGAAATATGATAAGCACCGGCATCATATTAAGCACTTTATGCTCCAGCCTCTTTTCAATAAGCAGAAGGTTTATCTCCTGTTTAATGTCGATTTTCTCACTAATAATCTCAGCAGTATTCTTAATTACTTGGATAAGATTTCCCCCTGTACGCTTGCATATTGTAAAAACATCAGCAAAATTAATTATGTCCTCTAAATGCGATCTTTCGGCAAAGTCAATCAATGCTGACTCAATGGTTTCATTCATCCCGATTCTTCTGTTTATTTGCTCAAGTTCAATCAGTATATATGTATTCTCATTGGGATACTGTATGGAAAGCTCTTTTATAGCATCTTTAATTGCTGTTTCGATTGATTTTCCCAAGTATACTTGCTTGCAGGTGAATCCATTGAATGAACTTATAAAGTTCATTGACTTTTTTACTCATTGTTCCAGTATCTAAATCAACTTTAATAAGCGCCGGACCACTTTCAGTA